>JAASSQ010000321.1 GCA_021767845.1 Roseovarius sp.
CGCCACGGGTGCGGCCGGGCAAAACTCGGGTCCGGCCAAGGGTGGGCCGACCGATTACATCTCGGCCAGGAGCGCCTCGCCCGCCGACACCTCGCAGGCGCCGGGATTGTCCTCGACATGCAGCAGCGTGACCGTGCCGTCCTCGACCAGCATCGCATAGCGCTTGGACCGCGCGACAAGGCCCACGGGCGGTGCGGTGAAATCCATGCCGATCGCCTTGGTAAGGCTTGATTCAGGATCTCCGAGCATGGTGATGCCCGCGTCCGCCGCGCCGGTCTCCTTGCCCCAGGCCGCCATCACGAAAGGATCGTTGACAGAAATGCAGATGATCTCGTCCACGCCCTTGGCGTCGAACTGGTCCTTGGTGCGCACGAAGCTGGGTACATGCGCCGAATGGCAGGTGGGCGTGAAGGCGCCCGGCACGGCGAAGATGACAACCTTGCGCCCCGCGGTCTTGTCCGAGAGCGCCACCTCTTCCGGGCCGTCCGCGCCCATTTGCAACAGCGTGGCATCGGGCAGTTTGTCGCCTTTGGAAATGGTCATGGTCGCTCCTCGTCATTCAATTGCGTTTCCGGTGGCGGTAGATATAGGGTCCACGCGGCGGCGTGACCATGGAAAAGCAGGAGAAATCGGATGGCCGGGATTGTCGTGATCGGGGCCGGGCAGGCGGGTGCCTCATGCGTGGCCAAGCTGCGGGCCTTGGGCTACGAGGGCAGCCTCACCCTGATCGGGCAGGAGCCAACGCCCCCCTATCAGCGCCCGCCGCTGTCCAAGAAATACCTGCTGGGCGAGATGGAGCTGGAGCGGCTGTTCCTGCGCCCCGAAAGCTATTACGCGGAAAACGGCATCGACCTGCGCCTGAACGAAACGGTGACCGCGATCGACCGCCACGACCGGGTGGTGATCGCGGGCGGCCAGAGCGTGCCCTATGACGATCTGGTGTTGACCACCGGATCGGTGCCGCGCCGCCTGCCGGCATCGGCGGGGGGCGATCTGGACGGGGTCTATACGGTGCGCGATCTTTGGGATGTGGACAGGATGGCGCCGGAATTCACCGAAGGCCGCCGGGTTCTGATCGTCGGTGGCGGCTATATCGGGCTGGAGGCCGCGGCGGTCGCGGCCAGCCGGGGTCTGGGCGTCACGCTGGTCGAAATGGCCGACCGCATCCTGCAACGGGTCGCAGCGCGGGAAACCTCGGATTATTTCCGCGCGCTGCACGCGCGCCACGGCGTCGATATCCGCGAAGGCGTGGGGCTGGATACCCTGCTGGGCAAGGGGCGCGTGGAAGGCGCGCGCCTGACCGACGGGAGCCGGATCGAGGCGGATTTCGTGATCGTGGGCGTGGGCATCACGCCCGCCACCGCGCTGGCCGAGGCGGCGGGGCTGGAGATCGAGAACGGCATCAAGGTGGATGCGCAGGGGCGCACGAGCGACGCCCATATCTGGGCGGCGGGCGATTGCGCGTCCTTCCCGCATGAGGGGCAGCGCATCCGGCTGGAAAGCGTGCCGAACGCGATCGACATGGCCGAATGCGTGGCCGAGAACATCATGGGCGCGGGGAAAACTTATGTGCCGCAGCCCTGGTTCTGGTCGGACCAGTATGACGTGAAATTGCAGATCGCGGGGCTGAACACCGGCTATGACCGGGTCGTCACCCGGCCCGGCGACGGGGCGGGGCAGGTGTCGTTCTGGTATTACCGGGGCGGCCGCCTTCTGGCGGTCGATGCGATGAACGCGCCGCGCGCCTACATGGTCGGCAAGCGCCTGATCGACGCGGGCAAGAGCGCGGATCCAGAGGTCGTGGCCGACCCTGAGAGCGACCTCAAGGCGCTGCTCAAGCCGTGAGGATCATCGCGGGCACGTTTCGGGGCCGGCGGCTGGCCAGCGTCGGCAAGGGCGACGCGGGCGCGCGTCTGCGCCCCACCGCCGACCGGGTGCGCGAGAGCCTGTTCAACATGCTGGCGAGCGGCTATGACGATCCGTGCCGGGACGCCGATGTTCTCGACCTTTTCGCTGGAACCGGGGCGCTGGGGCTGGAGGCGCTGTCGCGCGGCGCGCAATCCGCCACCTTCATCGAGAACGGCCGCACGGCGCTGCGGCTCCTGCGGGAGAATATCGGGATCTGCCGCGCAGGCGATCGCGCGCGGGTGATCCAGCGCGACGCCCGCCGGCTTGGCGCCTGTCCAGGGGCGTCGGGCAGCCTGGTGTTTCTCGACCCGCCCTATGGCAAGCGCTTGGGCGAAGCGGCGTTGGACGCGGCGTTGGAAGGGGGCTGGATCGCGCCCGGTGCGCTGATCGTCTGGGAGGAAAGCGCCGAGGTCACGCCGCCGCCCGGCCTGCGGTTTTGCGACGAACGGCACTATGGCGACACCGTGATCCGCATTTTCGAACGCGCCTGACCGGTCGGCGCCCGCGCGGCCCCCTTCATCTGGCCCGAAATACCTCAGGGGGTCCGGGGGACAGCGTCCCCCGGTGCAAGAGGTCGATCCTGCTTGACCAGGTGTGGTGAGGGCAGCGTCCGTCCGTGGTGGGCGCTGCCCGGCGAAAACGCCGGGCGGGACGATTGATCCCGCCCGGTCAGCCTTTCATCAGCGCGGGCAGATCCCCCGTCAGCCCCGCGGCCTCGCGGATGAAGCCGCGCCGCAGCCGGGGCATTTTGCCGAGTACGCCCATGCCGAGATCGCGCCCCAGCCGCAGAAGCGGGTTGTCGTTGGAAAACAGCCGGTTGGTGGCATCTGTCACCAGCGCCAGCGTGGCCGTGTCGAACCGGCGCCATTGCTGGTAGCGGGCCAGCACATCCGGGGCGGCGATGTCCTCGCCGCGGTGGCGGGCCTCGTCCAGCACCTGCGCCAGCGCGCCCACGTCGCGCAGCCCCGCGTTGAGGCCCTGGCCCGCGATCGGGTGCATCCCGTGCGCCGCGTCCCCGATCAGCGCCACGCGCTCGGCCACGAAGCTGTTGGCGATGGTCAGGTTCAGCGGATAGGTATACCGCTTGCCTCGCAGCCGGATGTCGCCCAGGAAGTCGCCAAAGCGGGGCCGCAGGACCGTCATGAAATCGGCATCCGACAGGGCGGCGAAGCGGGCGGCGGTCTCC
>JAASSQ010000322.1 GCA_021767845.1 Roseovarius sp.
ACGACCCAGCCCACGTCGGACGCCGCCCAGAACACGTCGCCCGGATCGACGTTGTAGATGTTCTTCATCGTCCAGTTCAGCGCCACCAGATGCCCGCCTGTCGCGCGCACCACGCCCTTGGGCGCGCCGGTCGTGCCCGAAGTGTAGAGTATATAGGCCGGGTGATTGCCCTCGACCGGGACACATTCGGCCAGTTCGACACCATACTGGAACGCGTGCCAGTCCACGTCGCGGCCCTCTTCGAGATGGGCGACCTCTTCCTCGCGCTGGAAGATCACGCAGAAATCGGGCTTGTGGGTGGCTTCGGCGATGGCCCCGTCCAGAAGCGGCTTGTAATGGACCACGCGGCCCGGCTCCAACCCGCAGGAGGCGGCGATGATCGCCTTGGGCTTGGCGTCGTCGATCCGCACAGCCAGTTCATGCGCGGCAAAGCCGCCGAAGACGACCGAGTGGATCGCGCCGAGCCGCGCGCAGGCCAGCATCGCCTCGAGCGCCTCGGGCACCATCGGCATGTAGATGATGACGCGGTCGCCCTTTTCGATGCCCTTGGCGCGCAGCGCCCCGGCCAGACGTGCCACGCGTGAGCGCAGCTGCGCATAGCTGATCTTCTGCTTGATGCCGGTGATCGGGCTGTCATGGATGATCGCGGTGCGCGCGCCGTGGCCGGCCTCGACATGGCGGTCAACGGCGTTCCAGCAGGTATTCACCATCCCGTCGGAGAACCATTCGTAAAAGGGGGCGTTCTCGTCGAACAGCGCCTTGGACGGCATCCTGTCCCAGTCGATTGCCGTGGCTTGCTCCATCCAGAAGCCTTCGGGGTCCGCCTTCCATCTGTCGTAGACATCTTGGTATGTCATTTTGTCCTCCTCCGATCCGTTGTGGATGTGTTACGGGGTCGAAGGCCGAGGCGGCAAGAGAGTTGCGCGACCGCGTGGCAGATTATCGCATGAAATTTGCAGAAGCGTGCGACTGTGGCTTGCAAATTTTTGCAAACCCCTTTCGGTTATTCGAATTGATCGGCAAAGATGGGGTGCATTGCAAAGCTGCAAAGTCTTTTGCTGCAAATTCGCGTGGCGGGATTCGGACCGCCCTCAGCCGTAGTGGCGGACGGGGGTGCCGGCGATCGCGGCCATGTTGAGCAGGCCGCGCGCGGTCACGCCGGGCGTCACGATATGGGCGCGGTTGCCCATCCCCATCAGGATCGGCCCGACCTCGAGCCCGCCGGCCTTCATCTTGAGGATGTTGCGCACGCCCGAGGCGGCATCGGCATGGGCGAAGATCAACACGTTGGCCGACCCCGCCATCCGGTTGTCGGGCAGAAGGCGGCCCCGCAATTCGGGGTCAAGCGCGGCATCGACATTCATCTCGCCCTCGTAGGCGAAATCGCGCGGCGCGGAATCGAGGATCTCGAGCGCGGCACGCAGCCGCTTGCCCGATCCCTCGGACTGGTTGCCGAACTGCGATTGCGAGCACAGGGCGACATTCGGCACGATCCCGAAGCGGCGCACATGCCGCGCGGCGCCGATCGCCGCCTCGGCCAGTTGCTCGGGCGTCGGCAGGGAATGCACGTGCGTGTCGGCGATGAAGAGCGGGCCGTCCTCGAGGATCATAAGCGACAGCGCACCATGCGGGCGCAGGTCACCGGTGCCCAGAACCTGCGTCACGTAATTCAGGTGCCAGCGGTATTCCCCGAACGTGCCGCAGATCAGGCTGTCGGCCTCTTCGCGGTGGACCATCACCGCGCCGATGGCGGTGGTGTTGGTGCGCATGATCGCCTTGGCCAGATCGGGGGTCACACCGCGACGCTTCATGATCTCGTGATAGCTGCCCCAGTAATCGCGATAGCGGGGGTCGTCCTCGGGGTTGACGATGTTCACGTCGTCCCCCGGCCGGATCGTCAGACCCAGCCGTTCACAGCGTTGCTCGATCACCGAGGGCCGGCCGATGAGGATCGGGGTTTCGGTCGTTTCCTCCAGGATTGCCTGCGCAGCGCGCAGAACGCGCTCGTCCTCGCCCTCGGCAAAGACGATGCGCCGCTCGGCGGTGGCCGCGGCCTCGAAAACCGGGCGCATCAGCAGGGCGGACTTGTAGACGCTGGCGTCCAGCCGGTCCTTGTAGGCATCGAGGTCGTCGATCGGCTGGCGGGCCACGCCGCTTTCCATCGCCGCCCGCGCCACGGCGGTCGAGACAACGCCCGACAGGCGCGGATCGAAGGGCTTGGGGATCAGGTAGTCGGCCCCGAAGGTCATCTGCTCGCCCTTGTAGGCGGCGGCGGCCTCGGCAGAGGTTGTCGCGCGGGCCAGTTCCGCGATGCCTTCCACGCAGGCCACCTGCATGGCGTCGTTGATTTCGGTCGCGCCTACATCGAGCGCCCCGCGGAAGATGAACGGGAAGCACAGCACGTTGTTCACCTGGTTGGGGTAATCGCTGCGTCCCGTTGCGATGATGGCGTCGGGTGAAACGCGGCGCGCCTCGTCGGGCATGATCTCGGGCGTGGGGTTTGCGAGGGCGAAGATGATCGGCCGGTCGGCCATCTTCTCGACATACTCGGGCTTCAGCACGTTGGGCCCCGAAAGGCCCAGGAACAGGTCGGCGCCTTCGATCACGTCGCCCAGATCGCGCAGGTCGGTGTCCTGGGCAAAGGCCTCCTTCTGGGGGTTCATGTCCTCGGTCCGGCCCTTGTGGACCAGCCCGTGAATGTCGCACAGCCAGATGTTCTCGCGCTTGACCCCCAGCTTGAGCAGCAGGTTCAGGCAGGCGATGCCCGCCGCGCCGCCGCCGGTGGACACGATCTTGATGTCCTCGAAGCGTTTGCCGGCGACGTGCAGCGCGTTGGTGGCCGCGGCGCCCACGACGATGGCGGTGCCGTGCTGGTCGTCGTGGAAGACGGGGATGTTCATCCGCTCGCGGCACAGCTTTTCCACGATGAAACAGTCGGGCGCCTTGATGTCTTCGAGGTTGATCGCCCCGAAGGTGGGGCCGAGCGCGCAGACGATATCGGCCAGTTTCTCGGGATCGCTTTCGTCCACCTCCAGGTCGAAGCAGTCGATATCCGCGAATTTCTTGAACAGGACGGCCTTGCCCTCCATCACC
>JAASSQ010000323.1 GCA_021767845.1 Roseovarius sp.
GAGCTATGCTGGGAAATGGGTGACGGTGTTTGAGAAGGCGGCGTATCGTGGCGGGTGTCGAAGCCTGCCAGAACTTCCAGAAGGAACGATACGCCTATGACGAAGAATACCGACATCATCGCCCTGCGTCAGCCGGAATCTGTTGACGATCCGCTGACCGAGATTGCCCGGGATGGGGCGCGCCGGATGCTGGCCGCTGCACTTCGGGCAGAGGCTGACGCCTTCGTCGCTCAGCATGCCGAAGAGGTCCTGCCGGATGGCCGGCAGCGTATCGTCCGGCATGGGTATGGGCCGGAGCGAAGCATCCAGACCGGGATCGGCGCGCTTGATGTGCGCCGCCCGAAGGTGCGAGACCGCGCGGCCGGACCTGCTGACGAGAAGGTGCGGTTCAGCTCCGCCATCCTGCCGAAATGGGCGCGGCGGTCGCGCAGCCTCGATGCCCTGCTGCCAGTCCTCTACCTGCGCGGCATTTCCACCGGCGACTTCCGGGAGGCGCTCTCTGCGATCTTGGGGGCGGAGGCGCCAAACCTGTCGCCGGGCGTAATCTCGCGCCTGACCGGGGAATGGCAGCAGGAACATGACCGCTGGCAGCGCCGTGATCTTTCGGCGCGGCGGTATGTCTACATCTGGGCGGACGGCGTCTACCTCCAGGCCCGGATGGAGCCGCAGGCCGAGTGCATGCTGGTCATTCTGGGCGCCACGCCCGAAGGGAAGAAGGAACTGGTCGGCTTCCAGATCGGCGTTCGGGAAAGCGCGCAGAGTTGGCGCGAGTTGCCGGTCGACATCAAGGCCCGCGGCCTTGCCGTCCCGCCGGAGATCGCCGTGGGAGACGGGGCCATGGGGTTCTGGAAGGCGCTCGACGAGGTCTTCCCCGGCACGCGTCATCAGCGCTGTTGGGTCCACAAGATCGCCAACGTGCTGAACAAGTTCCCGAAATCGATGCAGCCGACGGTGAAGGCCGACCTGCGCGAGATATGGCAGGCCGAGACCCGCGCTAAGGCCAAGGCCGCCATGGACATCTTCGCCGAGAAATATGGGATCAAATACGAGAAGGCGGTAAACTGCCTGACAAAAGACCGCGACGCGCTGCTGGCGTTCTATGACTTCCCGGCCGACCATTGGGATCACCTGCGCACGGGCAACCCAATCGAAAGCGTCTTCGCCACCGTCCGGCACAGGACCGTCCGAACCAAGGGGGCGCTGTCGCAAACGACAGCGAAGCTGATGGTGTTCAAGCTCGTTCAGACCGCCGCCAAAACATGGCGCCGCCTGAAGGGCGCGAACCAGTTGCCTTTGGTCATCGAAGGCGTCACATTCACCGACGGTGTCGCCGAGAACGACACCGAAAACCGCGCCGCGTGATCAAGCCGCATCACCCAGATTTCAGCATAGCTCAAGGCCTTCGCGAGATCGCCCTTGCCGGGAATGCGTAGCAGTTGGGCCTCGGTCCATGCCTTGAAGGCCTAGACCATGGAGCGGGAGTGCGCCTGGCGTGCTGCCAGCCGCAGTTCCGCTGTCTTTTTTGCCCACCCGAACTATGGCCTGCGGTGCGTTCTTTCAGGCCTGTGGGACGAAGCGCTCGTCTTTGGCGGCACCGACATTCGGCGGTTTTCTCGAAGGCGCGCTTGAGGCGACGGAACATGCCTACACCGTCTGACCTGCCCCCCTTCGGTCCCTCGTTCATAACGAGAGTCTGCGGGTTTGATCTTGATAATCATGGGTTTCGGTTTGGGCAAGCGCGCCGGGCGCGGAGCCCTCAAATTGCTCAAGCGCTCGGCGCGCTTGCAGTGGCGTCTGGTTTCCGAGCGACGAATGCGGCCTGACGGCATTGTAGTCATATCGCCATAGCGCCAGCTTTCGCCGGGCATCGTTCAGGGTGTCAAAGATCTCCTCGTTCAATAGCTCGTCGCGCAGGCTGCCGTTGAACGACTCGATGAAGGCGTTCTGCTGTGGCTTCCCTGGGTCGATGTAATGCCACGGCACATCGTTCTGGTCGGCCCATTTCAGGATGGCCCGGCTTGTGAACTCCGTGCCGTTATCACTGACGATGCAACCTGGTTTTCCGTAGACCCGCACCAGCGCATCCAGCTCGCGGGCGACACGGGCTCCCGAGATACTGGTGTCGGCCATGAGGCACAGGTTTTCGCGGCAGCAATCGTCGATCACTGCCAGGATGCGGAACTTGCGTGAAGCACCAAAGCTGTCCGACAGAAAGTCCAGCGACCACCGCGCATTTGGGCGCGCCGCCTCCGGCATCGGTGTGCGTGTGCCGCGGGCCCGTTTGCGGCCACGTCGTCGCTTCACCGAGAGACCTTCCTCCCGGTAGAGCCGATACAGCTTCTTGTGGTTCATGATCATGCCCTTGCGTTCGAGCAGGACGCCGATCCGACGATAGCCGAACCGACGTCGCTTGCCTGCAATCTCCTGCATCTCTTTGCGGATCTCGGGGCAATCCGGCGGGCGTTCGCGCCGGACCGTCTTTGGATCGACACCGACAAGCCGGCAGGCCCGGCGCTGCGAGATGTCGTGATCCCGCATCGCTCTGAGCGCTGCCTCTCGCCGCTTGGTCAGCGTCGTCAGTTCTTTCCCAAAAGATCTTTCAGGACCACGTTGTCGAGCATCGTATCGGCCAGCAGGCGCTTGAGCTTGGTGTTCTCGTCTTCCAGCGCCTTCAGCCGGGCGGCTTCTGACACCTCCATGCCGCCGTATTTGGCTTTCAGCTTGTAAAACGTGGACGGGCTCAGCCCGTGACGACGGCACAGTTCGGCCGTCGGCATGCCCGCCTCTTGCTCCTTGATCATCCCGATAATCTGCGCCTCGGTAAAACGGCTCTTTCGCATTCGTCTGCTCCTTCAAGGTTGGGCAGACTCTACATCATGATGAGGGATTTCGCGGGGGGCAGGTCACGTCCTTAAGACGGGTCGAGGGCGCTCAGAGAAGCGCTTATAACTGCATCTGCGTTCAGGCTGTCGCTGGGGAACCTGAAGGAGCGTTTTCTTGTTTAGGCGGCTTGATCAAGAAGAACAGCGCATACAATACCGGCACCGCGACCAGTGTCAGGATCGAGGC
>JAASSQ010000068.1 GCA_021767845.1 Roseovarius sp.
TCGAACCGATGCTTGCGCCCGCCCACGGCATAGTCATAGCCCACCGGCCAGCCATCGGCGCCGGGGATCACCCGCATCCGGTCCGAGCGCAGCACATGCAGCTCGCCGGGCAAGCCCCCCTCGCCGCCCTCGGCCGCCTCCAGGTAGGCATTGCCCGTCAGCAGAAGCTGGCCGTAAAGCGCCTCGAACAGCTCCGCGCGGCCCTGCGCCGGGTTCGGGCGGCGCACCAGGTCCAGCACCGGGTGCACGGCATAGCGTTGCCGCGCATCCTGCAACACCAGCGGCAGGGCGGCGGCGGCCTCGGCCACCATCTTGACACAGCGGAACCCCACCGGGTTGCCGGTGAACCCCAGCCGCATCAGGCTCACGGTGTCGCGCGCGCTCCAGGCTACGCGGCCCGCGCCCGGCACGGCCATCACCGCGCCCGCGGCACTCGCCTTGCGCTCGGGCGGCACCGGCGCGGCCGAGGCCCCGGCGCCCGGCGCCTGCGCGGCCGCCCCCTGTCGGAAGAAATCCAGTATCATGTCGGCTCGTCTCCTTGGCTTTGCGCGCCCGCCGCCCCGCGGCTCACAGGCACGGCCCGCGTCATCGAAAGGCATCAGACCGCGAAAGGTTTAAGAAATCTGAATCAGACCGTACGCACCTGCGGACGCCGCCAGCGTGCCGCCGGTTCGATCATCAGCTCGTGCAGCGCCCAGACCAGCGCATCCACCCGGTCGGGGCTGCCCTTGCCCTCGAAGCCCTGCGCGGTCATTGCGCACATCTGGTCCTCCAGCACGCCCAGCCCGCGCAGATGCCGCACCCGGCCCTGCTCATAGAGCGCCGCCACGGGCTCGGCCCGCGCGACCTTGCCGCGCGCGGCATGCACCGCCTTCACGGGCACCAGCGGATCGACCTGCCGGATCACCTGCGCCACCAGGTCGCCGCCCTGGTTGACCTCGGCGACCAGCCGTTCGGCGCCCCATTGCTCCATCGCGCGGATCGCGGCATTGGCCCATGTCATCGGGCTGGCGGCCGCGACGCTGCAATCGGCCAGCACCCAGGCGCGCCAGTCCTGCACCGGGCCGCGCGTGACAGCCCCCGCCACCACGATGCCGCACTCGTCCGAGCCCTCCCGGCCCGTGACCGGCGGATCGACCGCCACCACCACCCGGTCGAACGCGGGCGGCGCCTCGGCCCGGCAGGCCTCCAGCGCGCGGGTCGTCCACAACGCCCCCTCGGCCTCGTCCAGCAACACGCCCTCCAGCTCCTGACGGCCCAGCCGCGTGCCGGCATAGCGCGCCCGCACTTCTTCCAGAAAGGATTGCGCCAGGAACGCCGCGTTGGCCTCGGTCGGCGCGCTGGTGACAACCGTGCTGTCCTGCTCCAGCACCTCTTTCAACACGCCCAGATTGCGCGGCGTCGTGGTCACGCAGACCTGCGGATGCGCGCCCAACCGCAACCCGAATTGCAGCATGTCCCAGGTGGCGCGAGCCTTTTTCCACTTGGCCAGCTCGTCCACCCAGGCGCCGTCGAATTGCGGGCCGCGCAGCGCCTCGGGCTCATGCGCCGAGAACGCCTGCGCCACCGCGCCATTGGGCCAGACCAGCCGCTTGCGCGTCGCCTGCCAGTCGGGCCGCCGGTCGGGCGGCGAACAGGCCATGATGCCGCTTTCGCCGAAAATCATGACCTCGCGCACCTGCTCGATGGTCTCGCCCACCAGCGCCATGCGCCGGCAGCGCCCGGCATCCAGCGGCCGCGCCCCCTCGACCTGCGCGCGCACCCATTCGGCCCCGGCGCGGGTCTTGCCCGCGCCGCGCCCGCCCAGGATCACCCAGTTGCGCCAGTCGCCCTCGGGCGGAAGCTGATGCTCCAGCGCCCAGAACTCGAACAGGTAGGGCAGCGCCATCAGCTCGCCTTCATCCAGGCTTTCGATAAACTCTTCCTGGGCATCTGGCCCTTCTGAGACGATCCAGGCGGCAGCAGATCGAAGACCGGGCCTCCCTGAGGTCGAGGGCATAGTCGTTGACGATGCCTTTCGCGTGTTTCCGTCGTGTTTCAAGTCGCGCCTCCGCTTCAATCGCGATCTTCAGCCATTGCCGGATTTCCGACGTGGCCCGGTTCGCGTTCTTCAACTCGTCAAGATCGCCGTCCCGGATGCGCCGGTAGATGCCTTCCAGCTCTCCGCGCATGTCCGACAACTGCTCTTCCAGCGAGTCGATCGACGTGGTCAGACCCGTGGGGTCTTCGTCGGGGGTAATCAAAACCATGCCTGCTCATGCCTCGTGCCTTTTCGTGCCTGCCCCTCTAGACGGCCGGCATGACAAGACGCCACGCCAACCGGCCCGAACAGGCTGGCGCAGGGATCTTAAGTTTGGTTAAAGACACCGTGCGGTGGTCGGAAAACGCGTTTCGCCGGGCCGCGTGATCGACGACGCGCGCGAGGGCGAGGCAACCGGCGGTCTGTGTGCTTTATCCTGGCCATATCCGAACGAAATCCGAACGAAGCCTAAACGGCACCCAGATCGCCGCCGCGTGGGGGCGCGTCGGCGATCGCGCGGCGGCCTGCGGCCGCTATTCGCACAGGGGCGGTGCAGCCTCGATCAGGCCGCCACGACGGCCCAATCGGGTGTGTTTTGTACGAAACTCCCGGCGGCGATGGCGATTTTGGTACGAAAGCGGGGGGTAAATGTGCCGTTTCGTACCAAACTCAGTCGTTGGCGCGCTCCGCCTCGATCTCGCGCCAGCGCGCGACGTTGCGGTTGTGCTCGTCCAGCGTCTCGGCAAAGGCATGCCCGCCGGTCCCGTCAGCCACGAAAAAGATGTAATCGGTCTCCACCGGGTTCACCGCGGCCTCGATGCTGGCGCGACCCGGATTGGCGATCGGCGTCGGCGGAAGACCCTCGATCACGTAGGTATTCCAAGGGGTTGCGGCGCGAAGTTCACTCTGCCGCAGGCCCCGGCCCAGCACGCCTTGGCCCTCGGTGATGCCATAGATCACCGTCGGGTCGGTCTGCAGCCGCATCCCCCGCTCCAGCCGGTTGATGAACACGCTGGCCACCTGGCGCCGCTCCTCGGCGACGCCGGTTTCCTTCTCGATGATCGAGGCCAGGATTAACGCCTCGTTCGCATCCTCCAGCGGCAGCCCCTCCTGCCGCGCGGCCCAGGCTTCGGCCAGGATAACCTGTTGGGCTTGCTGCATTCTTTCGATGATGCTGGCGCGCGTGTCGCCCTCGCGCACCTCGTAGCTGTCGGGCGCCAGGCTGCCTTCGGCGGGAATGTCGTTAACCTCTCCCTCCAGCACGTCCACCGCGCCCAGCCCCTGCACCACCTGCCAGCTTGTCACGCCTTCCGCCACGGCGATGCGGTATCGCGTATCCGCTTGATCCCGCACGGTTTCATAGGTTTCGGGCACCGCGTCCTCGCCCGGCGTGAAGGCCGCCGTCTCGACATAGCGGCTGGTCGCCGGGTCCAGTTCGCGCACCTCGATCTCCGCATCGGTCACGCCGATTCGGTAAACCACCTCGGTGCCGCAGGTGCTCGCCCCGCCCCGAGTGACCAGATCGACGATCTCGGCCATGCTCGCTCCTTCCGGGATCAGCCAGCTCCCGGCCTTCAACTGGCTGGTTTTATTGGTGTAATCGGCGCCGACGCGGAAAATCATGCCGCTGTCCACGGCGCCTTCCGCCTCCAGCTGCCGCGACACGGCCCGCATGTTGCTGCCCCGCTCCACCCGCAGGCAGATCGGTTCGTCCAGCGGTCCGGCGGCAGTGTATTCCGACTGCCCCCACAGGATCACGCCGCCCAGCAGGAAGACGAGAACAACAAGGAAAGTCAGGAAGTTAGAGGCGATATGCCGCCACATCAGCGGGGTTTCCCGAGGCACAGACAGGCATTCGTGCCCCCGAAGCCGAAGCTGTTCGAGATCGCCACGTCGATCTTCCGCTCCCGCTTTTCATTCGGTGCAAGGTCGATCGCGGTCTCCACCGCCGGGTTGTCCAGGTTGATCGTCGGCGGCGCCACGTCATCGCGCACCGCCAGGATCGAGAAGATCGCCTCGATCGCCCCCGCCGCCCCCAGCAGGTGCCCGGTCGAGGATTTGGTCGAGCTCATCGTCGCCTTGCCCGCGGCCTCGCCCAGCAGGCGTTCCACGGCCTTCAGCTCGATCGGGTCGGCCATGGTGCTGGTGCCGTGGGCGTTCACGTAATCCACCTGCGACGGCTCCAGCCCGGCATGTTTCAGCGCCGCCTTCATCGCGCGGAAGCCGCCGTCGCCATCCTCGGACGGCGCTGTGATGTGATAGGCATCGCCCGACAGGCCATAGCCCAGGACCTCGGCATAGATCGTCGCGCCACGCGCCTTGGCGTGCTCGTATTCCTCCAGCACGACAACGCCCGCGCCCTCGCCCATCACGAACCCGTCGCGCTCCTCGTCATAGGGGCGGCTGGCCGCTTGCGGATTGTCGGCCCATCCCGTTGACAGCGCCTTGCAGGCGTTGAACCCGGCGATCCCGATCTCGCAGATCGCCGCCTCGGCGCCACCGGCGACCATCACGTCGGCATCGCCGTACTGGATCAGCCGCGAGGCATCGCCGATCGCATGCGCGCCGGTCGAACAGGCGGTCACGACCGAGTGGTTCGGCCCCTTGAAGCCATAGCGGATGCTGACCTGCCCGCTGATCAGGTTGATGAGCGCGCCGGGAATGAAGAAGGGCGACACGCGCCGCGCGCCCTTGTCGCGGATCAGCAGCGTGGTCTCCTCGATCGAGCGCAGACCGCCGATGCCCGAGCCGATCATCACGCCGGTGCGCTCCAGGCTGTCGTCATCCTCGGGCGTCCAGCCGGCGTCCTTCACGGCCATATCCGCCGCGGCCAGCCCGTAGAGGATGAAATCATCCACCTTGCGCCGCTCTTTCGGCAGCATGTGGTCATCGGCGTTGAACGTGCCGTCGCTGCCATCGCCAAGCGGCACTTCGCAGGCGTATTTCGTGACGACATTCTCGGGATCGAAGCGCGTGATCGTGCCCGCGCCGGACTGCCCGGCCAGCAGGCGCTTCCACGTCTCGTCCACGCCCGACGCCAGCGGCGTGACCAATCCCAGCCCGGTGACAACCACACGACGCATCATGCTGCCCTTTCCTCTTGCTTACCCGGCTGCTCTTAACCCGCCTTGCCCCCGGGGGGCAAGAGCAGGTCTGCCCCGACGCCACCGGCGCGGGCCATTGCCGACGGGGGCACGGCGCCTATCGGAAATCAGCCACCGGCTCGGGGTCCGCGGCGGCCAGCGCCAGCGCCTCGGCCAGGTCCACGTCCTTCGACAGAAGCGCCCGGCCGATCAGCGTGCCGGCGATGTTGGGCACGTATTTCAGGCGCGATATATCGTCGGCCGTGCGCACCGTGCCGCGCGCGATCACCGGATGGCGGGTCTGCGCCGCAAGGCTGGTGATGACCGCGAGGCTGCCGTCGCTGTCCTCGATATCGGCATCGATGTCGGTCACTATGATCCCGGCCAGCGGCGCGTCCTCGAACGCCTTGACATAGGTTTCCGGCAAAAAGGCGCTGCGCGTTTTCCAGCCTTCGGTCATCACCGACCCGTCGAAGATGTCCACCGCCAGAACGATCTGGTCGGGGTGGAACTTGGCCAGCTCGCGCAACAGGTCGGGATCATGCGCCGCCATGGTGCCGATCACGATCCGGCCCGCGCCACGATCGATCCAGCGTGTCACCGCCTCGCGCGAGCGGAACCCGCCGCCAAGCTGCACCGGGATGCCGGCCGCGCGGATGATCTCCTCGATCAGGGCCTGGTTGCCCTCGTCGCCACGCAGCGCGTCGATATCGGTGACATGCATCCACTCGGCCCCGGCGGCTGCAAAGCTGCGCGCCCGCTCGACCGGATCGACGTGCCAGATCACCGGCTCCTCCAGCCGCCCGCGCGTCAGCGTGACACATTTGCCATTCATCAATTCAATCGTGGGGAAAAGGATCATGACAGCCGCACCTTTCAGTTGCGATGGCATCCCGGCCTGCCCGGAACCCCGCCATGATGCAGGCGCCCGCGCATCCGCTCTATCGCCAAATCGGCATGATAGCGCCCGTTCCCGTCGCCCCCAAGCGGCGCGGGCCATGCACCCGCCCAAAGCAAAAGGCCCCCGCCGATGGCAGAGGCCTTCCGAATTCCAGTGCGAGATCGCCGGATCAGGACGCGTCGTTGATGAACTTGACCGCGTCACCGAAGGTCTGGATGGTCTCGGCCGCGTCGTCGGGGATCTCGATCCCGAACTCTTCCTCGAAGGCCATGACCAACTCGACGGTGTCCAGGCTGTCTGCGCCCAGGTCGTCGATGAACGAGGCGTTCTCGGTCACCTTGTCCTCTTCGACGCCGAGATGTTCGACAACGATCTTTTTCACGCGGTCTGCGGTATCGCTCATAACTTAATCCTCATCTTCTTCCGGGCCGTGTGACCCGCTTTTCTGCCCCTGCCCCAGCCGGGAAGCGGCCTTAGTGTTGCCCCGGATCGGGCGGCTACATCGTCCCGTCCACGCGGGCGGCCGGGCCTTGTCAGACCGGGCCCCGGCCGGTCTGCGCCGCCTATAGCACATGGTGCGCCTTTGGCAAATCCTTTCGCAAACCCTGTCCCGAGCGGCTTTTTCCTGCCGTCATCGGGCCGTTTGGGCCGCGCCCCGCGCACGGTAAGCACCTGTTGCCCCGGCACATTCCCTGCGAACGCCCCGGCACGATACAGGCGCATTTGCAGCCCGCACGCCCCGGTCGCACCGCGATCACGGGACACGCGCGCGGACCCGGCCGTTCCCTCCGGGCAGCGCAGAGATTCGATTCCCCCGCGCGCAGCCCGGGCGACCCAAGATCAAAGCATCGCCATGCCGCCATTCACATGCAGCGTGGTACCGGTGACGTAAGCCGCCTCGGGGCTGGCCAGGTACAGAACGGCCGCCGCGATCTCTTCGGGCGTGCCCATGCGCGCCATCGGGATCTGGGCGTTGATCTTGTCTTTCTGGTCGTCGCTCAGCTTGTCGGTCATCGCGGTGCCGATGAAACCGGGCGCCACGGCGTTGGCGGTGATGCCGCGGCTGGCGACCTCGTAGGCGATCGACTTGGTCAACCCGACCAGACCGGCCTTCGAGGCGGCGTAATTGGCCTGTCCGGGGTTGCCCGTGGCCCCGACGATCGAGCTGATGTTGATGATCCGGCCCCAGCGGGCCTTCATCATCGGGCGCATCACGCCCCGGCACAGCCGCATCGACGAGGTCAGGTTCACATCCAGCACCTGCGCCCATTCCTCGTCGGACATGCGCATGAAGATCTGGTCGCGGGTGATGCCGGCATTGTTCACCAGGATATCCAGCCCGCCCATCGCCTCCATCGCCTGCTTGGGCAGCGCCTCGACGGCCTCGGCATCGCCCAGGTTGCAGGGCAGCACATACGCCCGCTCGCCCAGCTCGCCCGCCAGCGCCTCCAGCGGTTCGGTCCGGGTGCCGCTCAGCCCCACGGTCGCCCCGGCCCCGTGCAGGGCCTTGGCGATGGCTCCGCCGATGCCACCCGATGCGCCGGTCACCAGCGCGGATTTGCCTGTCAGGTCAAACATTGTCATGCGTCCTTCTGGTCTGTGGCCGCGGGCGCCAGCGCGCCCCGGCAGGAATTCCGTAAACCGTGCGGCGTTCAGCCCTTCGCAGCCTCAACCGCCGCCGCCACGTCCTCGGGCGTGCCCACCGCGCGGGTCGCCATGCCGCGGTCGATCCGCCGGATCATGCCCGACAGCGCCTTGCCCGCGCCGATCTCCCAGGCCTCGGTTGCGCCTTGCGACGCCATGAAGAGCACGGATTCGCGCCAGCGGACCGCGCCGGTCACCTGCCGGATCAGCAAGTCGCGGATGCGGTCGGGGTCGGTGACCTGCTCGGCCACCACGTTGGCCACCAGCGGCACCTTCGGCGCGGCGATCTCGACGCCGTTCAGCGCCTCGGCCATCACGTCGGCCGCCGGCTGCATCAGGGCGCAGTGGAACGGCGCGCTGACCGGTAGCAGCATGGCCCGCTTGGCGCCTTTTTCCTTGGCGATCCCGACCGCGCGCTCCACCGCCGCCTTGTGGCCCGAGACCACCACCTGACCGGGATCGTTGTCATTGGCCGCCTGGCAGACCTCGCCCTGCGCGGCGGCCTCGGCCACCTCGCGCACCGCCTCCAGGTCGAGCCCCAGAACCGCGGCCATCGCGCCGTCGCCCACCGGCACGGCCTCCTGCATGGCCGCGCCCCGCGTCCGCAAGAGCCGCGCGCAATCGGCCACGCTCAGCGCGCCGGCCGCCGCCAGCGCCGAATATTCGCCCAACGAATGCCCCGCCACCATCGCGGCGGCATCGATCGTCACGCCCTCGGCCTCCAGCGCGCGCATCGCCGCCAGCGACGTGGCCATCAGCGCGGGCTGCGCGTTCCGGGTCAGGGTCAGCGTGTCCTGCTCCCCCTCCCAGATCAGCGCGCTCAGCTTTTCGCCAAGCGCCTCGTCCACCTCGTCGAACACGGCCCTTGCCGCCGGGTATGCGTCGGCCAGCGCCTTGCCCATTCCGATCGTCTGCGCCCCCTGTCCGGGGAATACGAATGCTCGGCTCATCTCGATCTGTCGCCTCCGTGGTCCGTTCCGCCCCCGATAGCGCGGCTGGAGCCAAGAGGCAACGACCAACGCCCGCGCGTCTCCCCCGCACCTCACCCCTGCGCACGGCGCCTGTGCACAGGCTGGCATTGTGCCGCGCGCCCGGTCAGCTAGGTTTAGCATGACGCAAACGACAGGAGCCCGCCGATGCCGATCCGCAACTCCAGCACGACCTACGGCAGCGTGACCAAGGCGTTCCACTGGCTGACCGCGCTGCTGATCCTCGCCATGATCCCGCTGGGGCTCATTGCCAACGATCTGGCCCATCAGGTCCGCGCGCCCGACGCCAGCGCAAGCGAGGCGAGCGTCCGGCTGGCCGCCACCCTGTTTTCCACCCACAAGACCGTCGGGGTGGCGATCTTCTTCATCGCGCTGGCGCGCATCCTCTGGGCGCTCGGGCAGACGAAGCCACGGCTTCTCAACGGCGACAGGCCGGTCGAGGCCTGGGCCGCCGAAACCGTGCACTGGCTGCTCTATGGCTCGCTGGTGGCGGTGCCGCTGTCGGGCTGGGTCCACCACGCCGCCACCACGGGCTTTGCCCCCATCTGGTGGCCCTTCGGGCAATCGCTGCCCTTCGTGCCCAAGGACCCGCATCTGGGCGAGATCGCGGCCACCCTGCATTACCTGCTGCAATGGGTGCTGATCGGGGCGCTGGTGCTGCACGTGTCGGGCGCGCTGAAACATCACCTGATCGACGGCGACGCCACCCTGCGCCGGATGCTGCCGGGCCATGCGCCCGCGCAGCCCACCGCGCGGCAACCGGGCCACGCCCTGCCCTTCGTCGCCGCGCTGGCCGTCTGGGCCGCCGTGCTGGGGGGCGCCGGGATGGCGGGATGGTTCGCCACCGCCCCCGCCTCCACAGGCACATCCGCGCTGCAATCGGTCGAAAGCGAATGGCAGGTCGAAAGTGGCATGCTTGAGATCGGCATCGTGCAGATGGGCTCCGAGGTCACCGGCAGCTTCGCCGACTGGACCGCCGACATCAGGTATTCCGACACCGCCGGGCCGGACGGCACGCATGGCAGCGTCGAGGTCACGGTCGCGATCGGGTCGCTGACCCTCGGATCGGTGACCGATCAGGCGATGGGCAAGGAGTATTTCAACGTCGAGCAATACCCCACCGCCACCTTCACCGCCGATCTGGTCGCCACCGACAGCGGCAAGCTGGCCAAGGGAACACTGACGATCAAGGATCAATCGGTCTCGGTCGAAATGCCCTTCGAGCTGAACATCGACGGCGACACCGCGACCGCGCAGGGTGGGCTGCAAGTGGATCGCCGCGACTTCGGGATCGGCGGGCAAGGCACCGATTCTCTGGCCGCGCCGGTCGAGATCCGCTTCGACCTGACGGCCAAGCGCGGCTGACGGCGGCCGGTTTCCCGCTGCCAAGTAGACTGCCAGCGCCGACCCGTGGGGCCGGCCCGGCGATGGCGCGGCGGCCTTCGGCCTTGATTCCGCGCCTCGGATCGCAAACCAAGCGTGGGCTTGGGACAGCACCGCGCGCACCACCAATCACCCCGCCCGGCGGTCACGCCGGGCAGCGCCCGCCCGCCCCCAAGGCGGGCGCTTTCGCGCCCACCACGGGCGGACGCTGCCCTCATCATAACCTCACCAGCCACCCCCCATGCCCCCGACAGCTCGGCAACAAAAAAGGGCCCACCACACGGCAGGCCCTTCCGTAACACATGGCAAAAGGCTTACTGCGCCTTGCCCGCCTCGATCGAGATCATCACCTCGACCTCGTCGCTGACGGCGGGGGCGAACTTGCCGACCCCGAAATCCGACCGCTTGAGCGTGGTGGTCGCATCGAACCCGGCCCATGGCTGGCCATCCTTCATCGGATGCGCCTCGACCTTGTTCAATTCGGCATCCAGCACCACCGACTTGGTGACACCGTTCATCGTCAGGTCGCCGGTGATCTTGGCGGTCTCGTCACCCGTCACCTCGATCCCGGTCGAGGTAAAGCTCACCATGTCCCCTTCGGCGGCGCCGAAGAAATCATCGCTCATGAAGTGCTCGAAGCGTTTTTCCCAGCCGGTCAGCATCGACCGCACCGGCATCGACACCGAGACCGACGAATTCGCCGGGTCTTCCTGATCGAACATGATCTCGCCCTCGAAGCCCGAGAACATGCCGTAGGTGGTCGAATAGCCAAGGTGATTGTAGGAAAAGACAATCTGGCTGTGGCTCGGGTCCAGAACGTATTTCTCGGGGGCGGCCACGGCGGCCGATGCTCCGGCGGTCAAGGCCGCGGCCAGAAGAACGTGTTTCATTGCGTCATCTCCCTGCAAGGATGCTTCGTGAAAAGATACGCAATAGTTGGGTCAGTACAGGTTTCGCACAACCCCCAAGAATTCAACAAAAGGTGTGAAGCAGCGAACAGAGCGCCGGATCAGGCGGCGCAATGACCGCGCCGGACCGGGCAAACCCGCGCCACGCCGGCGCCTTGCAGGGGCCTTAAAGGTCCAGCGCCTCGCGCACGGCGGCCTGCGCCCTGCGCCCCGTCACGGGCACCGCGAACAGCCGCTGCCCCGACACGTCGCACGCCGACAGAACGCCGCGGCGCAGGGTGATCCGGGTCAGCGTGTCCAGGTCGTGGCACAGCGTCAGGCGGGCCAGCCCGGTGGCGTCCCGCTCGACCACGCGCAATTGCCGGGCGTTGCGGTCGATCTGGATTTCCGGCGCGCCCGCGTCCTCCTCCAGCCCGCCCATGCACAGCAGGCCCACGACCAGCAGGACCGCCGAGAACAGCAGCTTGACCAGCTGCATCGCCGCATCCCCGGCGCCGCCGGGCACGACCCACAGCCCCAGGGCCGCGGTCAGAAGAACGGTACCCAGGAACATCTTGGTGCCGCGTCCAAGCGCCATCCAGCCGCGTTTCGCGACCTCGCCGTCCTCGTGTTCGCGGACACGCATCTGGTTGTCGGGGAAAGCCACCATGACACACTCTCGATATCCGTTGATCTTTCGATAACGATTGCTCCCGGATTCGGGCAGGATTACGGCACCCGCATGGTCAATTCTTGAGCCCTGGCCACATCCGCCCGCGCCCCTTGTCAGCCGAAACGATCCGTCGTATACGCGCCCTTCCTTCCGCACGACGTTTGTGAACCGCGCAGTCTCTCGTGGCGGGGCCGCGGAAGGGGAGCCGGCCCGCCTTTGAAATGCGCCTTGAAAGAAGTGGAGACAACATGCCGCTCTACGAGCATGTATTCATCGCGCGTCAGGACCTGTCCAACGCGCAGGCCGAAGGGCTGATCGAACATTTCGGCTCCATCCTGTCCGACAACGGCGGCAAGCTGGTGGACAGCGAATACTGGGGCGTCAAGACGATGGCCTACAAGATCAACAAGAACCGCAAGGGGCACTACTCCTTCCTGAAAACCGACGCGCCCGCGCCGGCCGTCCAGGAAATGGAACGCCTGATGCGCCTGCATGATGACGTGATGCGCGTCATGACCATCAAGGTCGACGAGCATGACGAGGGCCCCTCGGTCCAGATGCAGAAGAAGGAAGAGCGCGACAACCGTCGCGAGCGCCGTTGATCAACGCCTGAAGAAAGGACACCAAACCATGGCTGCAAAACCGTTTTTCCGCCGCCGCAAGGTCTGCCCCTTCTCGGGCGACAACGCACCCAAGATCGACTACAAGGACACGAAACTGCTGCAACGCTACATTTCCGAGCGTGGCAAGATCGTGCCCTCGCGCATCACCGCCGTCTCGGCCAAGAAGCAGCGTGAACTGTCCCGCGCCATCAAGCGCGCGCGCTTCCTCGCCCTGCTGCCCTACGCCGTGAAGTAAGGAGAGAGCATCATGCAAGTTATCCTTCTCGAACGCGTGGCCAA
>JAASSQ010000324.1 GCA_021767845.1 Roseovarius sp.
ATGGCAAAACGTGGGTCAGCATAAATCGCATAATCAGTATTATGTTAATATATGGTTTGCTGCCATGTCGCACCGAAACCCGTATTTCACGCTTTCAAACAATCCCTTGGCGCAGGAAGCTGATGTCACGCCCATGCCGCGCACCGCCGTCCGAGCCCCGATATTCCATTTGCTCTGGCAAACTGCCCTGTCGCATGTCAAAAAACCATCGCCGGTCGCATGAATATTGCCGGATACAACGTCCGGCACAATGAAAGGATGGCGCCGCATGACTTCGATCCTGATCCTCAACGGGCCGAACCTCAATCTTCTGGGCACACGCCAGCCCGACATCTACGGCGCCGCCACGCTGGCCGACATCGAACAGATGTGCCGAGACCGGGCCAAGGCGCTGGCGGTCGATCTGGGCTTCCGGCAAAGCAATTGCGAAGGCGCTCTGGTCGATGCCATCCACGCCGCGCGCGGCACCCATGACGGCATCATCCTCAATGCCGGCGCCTACACGCACACCTCGATCGCGCTGATGGATGCGCTGGCCTCAGTCGAGCTGCCGGCGATCGAGCTGCACCTGTCGAACATCCACGCCCGCGAGGCGTTCCGCCACACCTCCTACATCGCCAAGGTGGCGGTCGGCGTGATCTGCGGCTTCGGGCCGCGCGGCTACACGCTGGCGCTCGATGCGATGGTCGATCACCTGGACCGCGCGGGATGATCGACAGCGCACGGATCAACACCCTCGTCAGCGTGACGACGGTCGAGGAACTGTGGGATCATCATACGCGCAGGATGGCCGAGTTCGGCTTCGACCGGATCATGTATGGCTTCACCCGGTATCGCACCGAAACATCGCTCGGCGATCCCGAGGATTTCGTGATCCTCAGCAACCACGACCCCGAGTATATCGAGGGGTTCATCGACCAGCAGCTCTATTTCCATGCACCCATGGTCCGATGGGCGCTGGAAAACGACGGGGCCTGTTCGTGGTCCGTTCTGCGCGCGCAGCAGGAAAACGGTGGGCTCTGCGAGCGGGCCTGTGCGGTGCTGGACTTCAACCGCCGGCACGGCGTCACGGCGGGCTATTCGATCAGCTTCAAATCCGTCACTCCACGCTGCAAGGGCGCCATCGCGCTGACCGCCCGGCGCGGCATGGACCAGGGTCATGTGGACCGGGTCTGGGCCCGCCACGGCGACGACATCCTGGCGCTGAATAACATCGTGCACCTGTGCATCCAGGCCCTGCCCGTCACCCTCCACCGCCGAGCGCTGACGCCGCGCCAGCGCGAGGTTCTGGGCTGGGTCGCGGATGGCAAGACCACGCAGGACATCGCCCTGCTGATGGGCCTGACGGCCACCACCGTGGAAAAGCATCTCAGGCTGGCGCGGCAGGCGCTCAACGTCGAGACCACCGCGCAGGCGGTGCTCAAGGCCGCGCTGCATAACCAGATGTTCCGGCTGGAGCCCTGATCGTCAGACCCGCCGTGCGGCTTGCCGGACAAGAAAAATGCCGCCCCGAACGGGGCGGCATCCGTATGTCGCGATCTGGAAGAAGGTTCAGCCCTGCGCGGCCTTGGCCACTTCGGCGGCGAAATCCTCTTCCTTCTTCTCGATCCCCTCGCCCACTTCCAGGCGAATATAGCCCGCGATCTCGGCACCGGCCTCCTTGGCGGCGGCCTCGACCGTCAGGTCGGGATTGATGACGAAGCTCTGGCCCATCAGGGTCACTTCCGACATGAACTTCTTCATGCGGCCTTCGATCATCTTCTCGATCACGGCCTCGGGCTTGCCGGATTCGCGTGCGATGTCCATCTGGACCTGGCGCTCCTTTTCCACCACGGCGGGGTCCAGCGCGGCTTCGTTCAGCGCGGCGGGGTTGGTCGCGGCGATGTGCATGGCGACCTGGCGGCCGAACGCCTCGTCCCCACCCTTCAGCGCGACCAGCACGCCGATCTTGCCCATGCCGTCGGTCATGGCGTTGTGGACATAGGAGACCACGGTATCGCCCTCGACCTTCGCCATGCGGCGCAGCGACATGTTCTCGCCGATGGTGGCGATCTTGTCGGTGATGGTCTCCTCGACGCTCTTGCCGCCCAGATCGGCCGCCTTCAGCGCCTCGATGTCATCCGCGTTCAGCGCGGCTTCGGCGATCTGGCCGACCATCTCCTGGAATTCGGCATTCTTGGCGACGAAGTCGGTCTCGGCGTTCACCTCGACGGCGACGCCCTTGCCATCGTCCACCTTGACGGCGACCAGACCCTCGGCCGCGGTGCGGCCCGATTTCTTGGCCGCTTTCGCAAGGCCCTTGGTGCGCAGCCAGTCCAGCGCGGCGTCCATGTCGCCGTCATTCTCGGTCAGCGCCTTCTTGGCGTCCATCATGCCCGCGCCGGTCTTGTCGCGCAGTTCCTTCACCTGTGCAGCAGTGATAGCCATCTTGGCTCTCCTTGGATCGTCAGAATATGTGGGGGCGGAATACCCCTGCCCCCATGTCGATTTCGTGAACGCCGGTCAGCTTTCCGCGGGCTGGCCTTCGGCCGGTGCCGCTTCGGCCTCGGCGGGCGCGGCGTCTGCGGCGGCTTCCTCGGCCGGTGCCTCTGCCAGCGCCCCCACATCGACGCCCGCGGCGCCCAGTTGCTCGGCGGTGCCGTCCAGCGCCGCGCGGCTCACCAGGTCGCAGTAGAGCGCGATGGCGCGGGCCGCGTCGTCATTGCCGGGGATGATGTAATCCACACCCTCGGGCGAGCAGTTGGTGTCCACGACCGCCACGACCGGGATGCCCAGCTTGTTGGCTTCCGCCACGGCCAGGGCTTCCTTCTTCACGTCGATGACGAACAGCATGTCGGGCAGGCCGCCCATCTCGCGGATGCCGCCCAGGCTGGCCTGCAGCTTCTCCTGGTCGCGTTCCAGGCCAAGACGCTCTTTCTTGGTCAGGCCCTCGGCGCCACCGGCCAGGATCTCGTCGATTTCCTGCAGGCGCTTGATCGACTGGGACACGGTTTTCCAGTTGGTCAGCGTGCCGCCCAGCCAGCGGTGGTTCATGTAATACTGTGCCGAACGTTCGGCG
>JAASSQ010000325.1 GCA_021767845.1 Roseovarius sp.
CCCCCTCTTGGCCTGCGGCCAATTCACCCCGCGGGGTATTTGACCCAAGAAGAAGGACGGGTGCGCGCAGGCTTCTTCTTGGCCCCAATACCCCCGCCGGAGGCCCCCAATTGCCAGATGCGCCCTCTCCGCAAGGCCGGGCGGATCGGCCGCCCACCCACCGCACGCCCTGTTAACGCCCGGGCGGTTCCGTGCGGAATACCGACGCGATACCGACGTTATACCGACGCGATACCGACGGGCCGCCGACCGGCCCTTGGCCCTGTTAACCAAGGATCCGGGGCCCGATTCGCGGCTCAGCGGGCCAAAGCGTTAACAACGCCGGTCTCGGGAAAGCAGGTGGCGTCCCGTCCCGTGGCCTCCTGCCAGCGCCCGATCGCGCGGCGCGTCTTGAACCCGGGCAGACCATCCACCCCGCCCACGTCGTGCCCCATCTCCACCAGCGCCCGTTGCATCCGCATGATGTCGCTCCGCATCATCCGCCCCGGATCGCGCCAGCGCCCCTCGAAATCGCCCATGCCATAGGCGATCCGGTCGCCCACATGGCCCACGAAGAGCGCGTAGAGATCGCTCATGTTGTAGTCCTTGAGCACGTAGAAATTGGGCGTCACCACGAAGGCCGGCCCAAGCCGCCCCGCCGGCATCATCAGGAAGCCTTGCCCGGATTTTTCGTGCCCTGGAAAGGGTTTGCCCGACACCCGCCGGATCCCCATCGCCGCCCAGTCGGCGATTCTCCGGCCCTGGTCGGGGCCTTCGAGCGCGCAGGAGACCGAGGCCGGAACCTCCACCTCGAACCCCCAGTCGCGCCCCGCCTGCCAGCCATGCCCGGCCAGGTAGTTGGCGATCGAGGCGATCGTATCGGCCTCCGAGCGCCAGATGTCGGCGCGCCCGTCCCCGTCGCCATCCGCGGCATGGGCCAGGAAACTCGAGGGCATGAATTGCGGCTGCCCCAAGGCGCCCGCCCAACTGCTTTTCAGGCTGCCGCCGGGGGCGTGCCCGGCCTCGGCGATGCGCAGGGCGGCGATCAGCTCGTCGGTGAAATAGGCCGCGCGCGTGCTCATGAATCCTTTGGTTGCAAGGACTTGGAAGGCGTCATGCGGGATCGCGGCCCGCCCGTATCCGCTCTCGCGGCCCCAGATGCCCAGCACGATGCGTCCCGGCACCCCGGTGCGCCGTTCGGTGGCTGCCAGCGCCTCGGCATGGCGCCGCGCCATCTGCCGACCCACTTTCGTCGCCGCCTCCAGCGCCCCGCGGTTGAAATACCGGGCGGGGGCGCCGAATTCCGCCTGCTTCTGGCGTTGCGGCACCTGTTTGGCGGCGCCCGGAGGCACGAGGTCGGGCAGGTCCCAGTTCAGGCGAACCCCGTCGAACGCGGCGTTGAAGGTCTCGGCGGAAACGCCCGCCGCGCGGGCACGGGGCCGGATCGTTTCCTGCAGCCAGCCGCGGAATTGCCGCTCGACCTGCTGTCGATCCTGGGCGAAGACCGGGCCGCCAAGGCAGGCCAGCACGAGGGCGAGGGGCGCGAGGCGGCGCAACATGTTGACCTCCAAAGGAAATCCGTGACCGGAACTCATGGTATCGCAGGTCAGCGCGCCGCGCCACAGCCGGGGTCGGAGATCGGCGGGAAGATGGTTTGATTTCTCGGAAAAGCCTCATGCAATGCCACGCTGCCCCGACGCGTGACCCACCGTGCGCCGCGTTCAAGCTTTTTGAAATTTCGCCTTGTAAATCTCGGGGTCGCCCGGCTATACGCGTCGGCGGAGACGTGGCCGAGTGGTCGAAGGCGCTCCCCTGCTAAGGGAGTAGGCGGGAAACCGTCTCGAGGGTTCGAATCCCTTCGTCTCCGCCATCACCCCGGCCGACAATCCCATCGAAACAGGCGCCGTCTTGTGCACATTCTTCCGTCACTCGGGCCGGTTTTGCACAAGATATAGCCGCTTGCCTCTGGACTCTGGGCGCGGGTCGGCCTTCTATATGGCACATATCCGAATTCTGTTTACCGCTTGGTCAAACAATCGAGGCCCGCCTCGCTCAACAGGGGATCAGTTCCATGACACACGCACCCAATTCCAAGCAGCCCGGCCTGTCGCGCCGGCGTTTCCTGGGCACGACCGCCGGCACCGCGCTGGTGGTGGCCGCGGGTCTGCCCGGCGCGCTCGAGGCGGCCGAGCCGCTCAAGGTGGCGGGCATCTACACCGTCCCGGTCGAGCAGCAATGGGTCAGCCGCATCCACAAGGCCGCCGGCATCGCGCAGGAGCGCGGCGACATCGACTACGTGTTCTCCGAGAACGTCTCGAACACCGATTACGCCCGCGTCATGCGCGAATATGCCGAGCAGGGCTACCAGCTCATCATCGGCGAGGTCTTCGCGGTCGAGCAGGAGGCCCGCGAGGTCGCCGCCGAATACCCCGACATCGCCTTCCTGATGGGCTCCAGCTTCAAGCAAGACGAGGCGCTGCCCAACTTCGCGGTGTTCGACAACTACATCCAGGACGCCTCCTACCTGACCGGGATCATCGCCGGATCGATGACCGAGACCGCCAATATCGGCATGGTCGGTGGTTTCCCGATCCCCGAGGTCAACCGCCTGATGCACGCCTTCATGGCCGGCGCCCGCGAGATGAACCCCGACATCACCTTCCAGGTCAGCTTCATCGGAAGCTGGTTCGACCCGCCCAAGGCCAAGGAAACCGCCTTCGCCATGATCGAGAACGGCGCCGACATGCTTTATGCCGAACGCTTCGGAGTGTCGGACGCGGCGCAGGAAAAGGGCATCCTTGCCATCGGCAACGTGATCGACACGCAGGCCGATTACCCCGATACGGTCGTGGCCTCCGCGCTGTGGCATTTCGAACCGACGCTCGACAAGGCGATTGCCGAGGTCAAGGCCGGCAGCTTCACCGCCGCCGATTACGGCGTCTATTCCTTCATGAAGGAAGGCGGCTGTTCGCTGGCGCCCCTGGGCACGTTCGAGGGCAAGGTGCCGCAGGAGGCGATGGATCTGGTCAACCAGCGGCGCGAGCAGATCAAGGCCGGCGAGTACA
>JAASSQ010000069.1 GCA_021767845.1 Roseovarius sp.
CTGGGCGGCAGCCTGCGGGTGCAGGGCACGACCAGCAACGTGATCCCGAGCGGCACCTTCGAGTTGCAGCGCGGGCGGCTGGACATCCTGGGCCAGCGGCTGACGCTGACCGAAGGGGTGATCGACCTGCGCGGGGCGTTCGACCCTTACCTGCGTTTCGTGGCCGAGACCGAGGCCGAGGACATCACCGTGCAGGTGCTGATCGAGGGGCTGGCCAGTGCGCCCGAGATCACCTTCACCTCGGTGCCGGAACTGCCGCAGGAAGAGGTTGTCGCGCGGCTGCTCTTCGGGCGCAGCATGGACAATATCTCGCCCTTCCAGGCGGCGCAGCTGGCGGCTGCGGTGGCGCGGTTGACCGGGACCCTGGATGGCGGCCTGTTGAGCGAGGTGCGCGGTGCACTGGGCCTGAGCAACCTGGACGTGACGACCGCCGCCGACGGCACCACCGAGGTCAGCGTCGGGGCCTACCTGTCGGAAAACGTCTATTCCGAGGTCAGCGCCGATAACGAGGGCGAGCAGCGCATCGACCTGAACCTTGACGTGAGCGACCGGATCACGGTGCGCGGCAGCTTGGGCACCGATGGCGACACCGGGATCGGGGTGTTTTTCGAGAAGGATTACTGAGCGGAGCCGCGCGCCGATTGCATCAACGCGACCACCTGCTCGTCGGAGACCTGGTCGAACACCCGGTAGGCCCCGCCCACGGCGCCGAAACGCAAATGCGGTTCGGGACAGACGATGCGGTCCACCTGCCCGCGCAGATCGTCGAGCGCGCCGCCGCTGGCGACGGGCACGGCCAGTATCACCTGTTTGGGCCCCATCTGCCGCAGGGCGGCGATGGCGGCGCGCGCGGTCGTGCCGGTGGCGATGCCGTCATCGACCAGCAGCACCGTCCGGCCAGCGACCGGCACCCGCGCTGCTCGTCCGACATAAGCCCGGCGGCGTCGTTCCAGTTCCTCGCGTTCCGGCGCGGCGCGTTCGGCCACGTCGGCACGGTCGAGCCCGCAGGCGCGGGCCACGGGCCAGTTGACCACCAGTCCTTCGTCACCGGGGCCGGTGACGGCGCCGAGCGCCACCTCGGGGTTGCCCGGTGCCCCGACCTTGCGCACCAGCAGCAGGTCGAGCGGCGCGCCGAGCGCCTTGGACAGCCAGGCGCCGATCGGCACGCCGCCGCGCGGCAAGGCCAGAATGACCACGTCCTCGCCGTCGAGCGCGGGCAGCGCCTTGAGCAGGTGGCGCGCCGCGTCCTGCCTGTCGTCATAGACGGTCATGCGCCCTCCCCTATGCTTGGCGGCGTCGGGCCGGGGTCTGCACGGCCCGGCGCGGGTGATCCATCGCACGTTTTCAGATTACCGCCAATTTGCCCCGCACCGTCAAGCGATCGCGGGATATGCGGCCGGATCACGATTCGCGTTGCGCGAACCCGTCATTGATCCGGTCCACCTCGTCGCACCACAGTTGGGTGAAGGCGGCGGCCAGGTGCGAGGGCGGCCGGTGCGCCGGGGTGAGGATATGGAAATCCACCGAGATGGCGGGCTCGAAGGGGCGAAAGACGATCCCCTCCCCGCCGAGGCCACGGTAGCTGATGTAGCTTTGCGCGCTGAGCATATCGACTACGGCACATGCCAGCCCCAGTTCCACGAAATTCAGCAGCGGCAGGAAATACTGCGTCTCGTAGCGGACATCGAAGACCGCGCCGGCCGCCTGAAATGCCGCCTGCGTGTCGAGATAGGTCGAGTGTTTCTCGTGCAGCGTCGCCATCGGCCGGCCATCGAGATCGGCGGGGGTGATGACCTCTTTCTCGGCCAGCGGGTCGTTCGCGGACACCGCGCAGAGGCATGTGCTGGAGGTGGGCCGGGCCGAGACGAGCTGCGACTTGATATCGAAATCGGCGCTGAGATCGGCGATGCCCAGATCGTAGGACTGGGTCGAGATCAACTGGTGAACCTGCGGGGAACTGCGGGTCACGATGGTCACGCGGATGTCGTCGCGCCCGTCCGTCAGGCGGCTGACAAGACGCGGCACCAGAAAGACCGACGGCCCCGGCATGGCCACGATGCGCATCTCGCCGCGTTCGAGCGCCTTGAGATTGCGCAGGTTCTGGCGGGCGGTCTCCATCCGGCCGAGGATCTCGGTGGATTCCGACAGCAGGTAATGGGCCTCGGGCACGGGGTGCAGGCGGCGGGCGCGGCGTTCGAAAAGCTGCATCCCCAATTCATCCTCGAGCGCGGCGATCGCGGTGCTGATCGCCGGTTGCGTGCGCCCCAGATTGCGCGCGGCCTGCGAGACCGAGCCCGAGAGCATGACTTCACGAAAGGCGCTGAGTTGGACGAGGTTCATGCGGCCGGTATATTAATCGTTTTTATGATATTCAATAAATTTTGAATTTGTGTTTATGAGTTGGAATTGGCACCGTGAACGGGCCGGGCGGATTACCGCCCCGTATGACAATGCGCCGGAGACAACCGGCGCGCCTTTTCATTGCCCACAGGGAGATCATCGACACATGGGACGTTTCAGAAATCTAGCACTCGCCACACTCGCCGGGATCGGCATGGCCCTGCCCGTCACCGCGCAGGACATGCAGTTCTTCCGCATCGGCACCGGCAGCGCCGGCGGCACCTATTTCCCGATCGGCGGGATCATCGCCAACGCCATCTCGAACCCGCCGGGTTCGCGCCCCTGCGAGGAAGGCGGCAACTGCGGCGTGCCGGGCCTGGTGGCCATCGCGCAATCGACCAATGCCTCGGCGCACAACGTGAACGCGGTGCAGGCCGGCCAGATGGAGGCGGGGCTGACCGGCGCCGCGACGCTGCATTTCGCCTATAACGGCGTCGGCGTCTTCGAGGGCAATGCCAAGCCGGATCTGCGCGTGATCGCCAACCTCTTCCCCGAAGACCTGCACCTGGTGCTGCCAAAAGGCGCGAAACTGGACAGCCTGAAAGACCTGGAAGGCAAGCGCGTGGGCATCGCCCAGGCCGGGTCGGGCACGCAGATCGCGGTTGAGCTGATCCTGGCCACCCAAGGCATCACCCGCGACAACATCGAGGAAGCCGAGCTGAACAACACCCAGAGCGCCGAGCGCCTGGCCGATGGCCAGCTGGACGCCTATTTCTATGCCGCCGGCACGCCGGTCGCGGCGATGATCCAGTTGGACAACACCAAGGGCATGGAGCTTTACAGCTGGTCGGAGGAAGAACTGACCGCCGGCAACGAGGCCGTGCCCTATTACATCAAGTCCGAGATCCCGGCCGGCACCTACCCCGGCGTGGACTACGACGTGCAAACCCTCGCGGTTTCGGGGATGCTGGTGACCAATGCCAACCAGGACGAGGACCTGATCTACGAGATCACCAAGGCGCTGTGGTCGGACACCGCCCGCAAGCTGCTGGACAACGGCCATCCCAAGGCCAAGGTCATCACCCTTGAAACCGCGCTGGACGGCGTGGACGGCATCGGCGTGCCGCTGCACCCGGGCGCCGAGCGGTTCTACCGCGAAGCCGGCATGATCGAGTGATCGCATGACATCGTCGGGCCGGCCGGTGGCGGCCGGCCCGTTCCCACGCGGCCCGGACGGGCCGCGCGGCACGCCCCACATTCCCCGAGACAGCCGAGGATTTGCCCTATGGCCAGTGACCGTACGTCCGGCACCCTGGACGCGAAACAGCTGGAAGAGCTGGAAAAGAAATACGACAGTGCGCTCAACACCCGGGACAATGGCCCGACGCTGACGCGTGCGGTCTATTGGGCGACGATCCTGTTTGCCGCCTACCATGTCTGGACCGCCGGGTTCGGCACGCCGGTGGACCATGTGCATATGGGCATCCACCTGGCCGGGCTGTTTTTGTTCATCTTCATCTACTTCCCGGTGAAACGCACACCGCAAAGCCTGTCGCATGACGGGGCGGGCCTGCTGAAACCGGGCAACGTGCCGCTCTACGACTGGGCGATCGCGCTGACGGGGATGCTGGCGGCGCTGTTCCTGTGGATCAGCTGGCGCGGGCTGGACGCGTTCGGCCTCGACATTCCCGAACAGGCCTTGCGGCAGGGCAACCCGACCACGGTGGACGTGATCTTGGGCACCGTGCTGATCTTCGCCACGCTGGAGATCGCGCGCCGCACCATCGGATTCGTGCTGCCACTCATCATCCTGGTGTTCATGGCTTACGCGCTGTTCGGCCCGTCGATGCCCGTGCAGATCCTGCAGCATCCGGGCGTCGATTGGCACCAGTTCGTCAACAACATGTATTTCCCCTCCGAGGGGATTTTCGGGATCACGCTGTGGGTGGTTTCGACCGTGGTGTTCCATTTCGTGCTGTTCGGCGTCGTGGCGCAGCGCATGGGGCTGGGGCAGTTCTTCGTGGATAACGCGATGATGCTGGCCGGGCGCTATACCGGGGGGCCGGCCAAGGTGTCGGTGGTGTCCTCGGCCTTTTTCGGCACGATCTCGGGCAGTTCGATCGCCAACACCGTTTCGACCGGGTCGCTGACCATCCCCAACATGAAGAAGATGGGCTATCCGGGCTATTTCGCGGGCGGGGTCGAGGCGGCCTCGTCGGCGGGCGGGCAGATCACCCCGCCGATCATGGGCGCGGCCAGCTTCCTGATGGCCGAATACCTGGAGGTGCCCTACACCACCATCGTCATCGCCGCGATCGTCCCGGCCCTGATGCATTACGTCGGCGTGTTGTCGATCGTGCATTTCACCGCCAAGCGGCTGGGGCTGCACGCCTATCCCAAGGACCAGCTTCCGAAATTCGTGCAGGTCTGGCGCGAGGGCTGGTACACGATCATTCCGCTGATCGCGCTGCTGATCGTGCTGTTCTCGGGCTATTCGCCCAACATGGCGGCGTTCATCGGGCTGTCGCTGTGCATCGTGGTCGGGTTCTGCGGCATCGACCGGCCGCTGACGCTGGCCATTCCGCTGGCGCTGCTGGCCTTCATCTTCTGGAAAGCCTCTCCGGCCAGTGGCGAGGGGTTCTCGGCCACGCTGGCGGGGATCTTGGCGGCACTGACGATCCTGGGGTCGCTGCATCGCAATGAGCGCAAGGATTTCAAGGACTTGCTGGACAGCTTTCACGTGGGCGTCCAATACGCGCTGGCGGTCGGCGCCGCCTCGGCCGCGGTGGGGATCGTGGTGGGCGTCATCAACACGACCGGCGTGGGCTTCCGCATGGGGTTCATGGTGACGAACGGCGCGGCGGACATGGCCACCTGGGTGCACCCGCTGCTGGGCTGGATCCCGGCCGAGGCATTCACCGAGGCCTCGATCCAGCAATTCCTGTCGCTGGTGCTGATCGCGATGGCCTGCATCCTGATGGGCGCGGGCCTGCCGACCACGGCGCTCTACATCATGCTGGTCGCCGTCGCGACCCCGGCGCTGAGCCAGCTTGGCGTGCCGCCGCTGGCGACGCATATGTTCGTGCTCTATTACGGCGTGATCTCCGAGATCACCCCGCCGGTCTGCGCCTCGGCCTACGCGGCGGCGGGCATCGCCGGATCCAACCCGTTCCGCACCGGGCTGAACGCCTTTACCCTGGGTCTGGGCAAGCTGCTGGTGCCGATGGTCTTCGTCTATGCGCCGACGATCCTGATCGTCCTGCCCGAGCATTTCACGCTGATGTCGTTCCTTCAGGTGTCGCTGAGCTGTGCGGCGGGGGTCTTTGCCATCGGCACGGCCGTGGCCGGCTATTTCATCGACCGGATGGGCGGTTTCGCGCGGTTCTTCATGGTGGTGGGCGGCCTTCTGCTGGTGGCACCGAGCGGGTCGAGCGACCTTCTGGCGCTGGTGATCGTGGGGCTTGTCGCGACCCCGCAGGTGCTGCGCAAGCGGGCGCAGCAGACCGAGGGAGCGATCGGCGATGCCGCCGAACGCTGAGGACGCGGTCACGGTCCTGGGCGGCGGGGCCGTGGGCCTGTGCACGGCGCTGGACCTGGCCGGGCACGGCATCCCGGTGCGCCTGATCGACCGGGATGCGCCGGGCCAGGGCGCCTCGAGCGGAAACGCGGGCGTGATCTCGCCCTTTTCGGTGGTGCCGCAGGCGATGCCGGGGGTCTGGCGCAAGGCGCCCGGCTGGCTGCTGGACCCGCTGGGGCCGGTCGCGGTGCGCGCGCGCCACCTGCCCCGGTTCCTGCCCTGGGCGCTGCGGTTCCTGCGCAACGGCACGGCAGGCCGGGCTCGGCAGGTCTCGGCGGCGATGGAAGGGCTGACCAGCGGCAATATCGAGCTTTACCGCAGGCACCTGCAGGGCACGGGCCACGAAGACCTTGTGCGCGACAGTTGCTACGTGCTGGCGCATCGCGACCCGAGGCTGGCCAGCGACACGGGGCTGGACGCCGAGTTGCGGCGGGCGGCGGGCGCGCGGGTCGAGGTGATCGGCGCGGACGCCTTGCACGAGATGGAACCCGCGCTCTCGGCCGACTTCCGCGCGGCGGTCGTGATCCACGGCCAGTCGCGCGCCACCTCACCCGGACGACTGATGAGCGTTCTGGCTGGCAAGCTGCGCGGGCTGGGCGGCGAGATCCTGTGCCGCGAGGTCAAGGCGCTGCGCCCCGCCCCCGAAGGCGGCTGGCGGATCTACTGCACGGGCGAGGACCTGCACGCACCGCGCGTGGTGGTGGCGGCGGGCGCGTGGTCAGCGCGTCTGCTGGAGCCTCTCGGCCTGCGCCTGCCGCTGGAGGCCGAGCGCGGCTATCACGTGATGTTCCCCGCGCCGGGGATCGCGTTGAACAACTCGGTCATGGATGCCAACCGCAAATTCGTGGCCAGCAGCATGGAAGACGGGCTGCGCGCCGCCGGAACGGCGGAGTTTGCCGGGCTCGATGCGCCGCCCGACCCGCGCCGCGCCAGGACCATCGCCAAGATCGCCAAGCGGATGCTGCCCGACCTGGACGACACGGGCCTGACCACCTGGAGCGGGGTGCGCCCGTCCTTTCCCGACAGCCTGCCGGTGATCGGCGAGATACCGGGGCATCGGGGCCTCTACGGCGCGTTCGGGCATTCGCATTACGGGTTGATGATGGCGCCGCGCACGGGCACCATCATGGCCGACCTGCTGCGCGGCAGTGCCCCGAACCTCGATCTTTCGCCCTACCGGGCGGATCGCTTCGGATCGGTTTGAAACGGCGCTGCGCCGGTGATACGTTACCGCTAACGCAACCATCAACCGGACGACACCATGTCGCTGCACCCCACCATCCGCGACGTGACCGAGCGCATTCGCGCCCGATCCGCCCCGACCCGCCAGACCTATCTTGAGCGTGTGCGACGCGCCGCCGAGGACGGGCCGCACCGGGCGCATCTGAGCTGCGGCAACCAGGCCCATGCCTATGCCGCGATGGGTCAGGACAAGGACCGGCTGGCCGGGCACCGGGCGCCCAACCTGGGGATCGTCACCGCCTATAACGACATGCTGTCGGCGCATCAGCCCTTCGAGCGGTTTCCCGCACTGATCCGCGAGGCGGCGCGCCGCGCGGGCGGCACGGCGCAGGTGGCGGGCGGTGTGCCGGCGATGTGCGACGGTGTCACGCAGGGCCAGCCCGGCATGGAATTGTCGCTGTTCTCGCGCGACGTGATCGCGATGGCGGCGGGCGTCGCGCTGAGCCACAACACCTTCGATGCGGCGGCCTATCTGGGGGTGTGCGACAAGATCGTGCCGGGGCTGGTGATCGCCGCGGCGACCTTCGGCCATGTTCCGGCGGTCTTCATGCCCGCCGGTCCCATGACATCGGGCCTGCCGAATGACGAAAAGGCCAGGGTCCGCCAGCAATTCGCCGCCGGAGAGATCGACCGCGACGCGTTGATGCGCGCCGAGATGGAAAGCTATCACGGCCCCGGCACCTGCACCTTCTACGGCACGGCCAACACCAACCAGATGCTGATGGAATTCATGGGGCTGCACCTGCCCGGTGCCAGCTTCGTCAATCCCGGCACGCCGTTGCGCGATGCGCTGACCGAAGCCGCGACCGAACGGGCGCTGGCGATCACCGCGCTTGGCAACGCCTACACGCCCGTGGCCGACGTGCTGGACGAGCGCGCCTTTGTCAACGGGATCGTGGGGCTGATGGCGACGGGAGGATCGACCAACCTCGTGCTGCACCTGCCGGCCATGGCGCGCGCCGCCGGCATCGCGCTGGAGCCGCAGGATTTCGCCGAGATTTCCGCCGTCACGCCGCTGATGGCCAAGGTCTATCCCAACGGCCTGGCGGATGTGAACCATTTCCATGCCGCCGGGGGCCTGCCCTACATGATCGGGCAATTGCTGGAGGCCGGGCTGCTGCACGAGGACGTGACCACCATCGCCGGGCCGGGCCTTGCGCGCTATGCCAGCGACCCCAAGCTGACCGACGCGGGCCTGGTCTGGGAGGACGGGCCGCGCCAGAGCCAGAACGACAAGATCCTGCGCCCGGTCGGGGCGCCGTTCCAGCCCACGGGCGGCTTGCGCGAGTTGACCGGCAACCTGGGCACCGGAATCATGAAAGTGTCGGCCGTGGCGCCCGAGTTGCACGCGATCGAGGCGCCGGCGCGCATTTTCGACGACCAGGAGCAGGTCAAGGCCGCGTTCAAGGCGGGCGAATTGACCGGCGATTGCGTGATCGTGGTGCGCTTCCAGGGGCCGCGCGCGAACGGGATGCCGGAATTGCACGCGCTGACCCCGACCCTGTCGGTGCTGCTGGACCGGGGATTGAAGGTGGCGCTGGTGACCGATGGGCGCATGTCGGGCGCATCGGGCAAGGTGCCCGCGGCGCTGCATGTCAGCCCCGAGGCGGCGCTTGGCGGGCCGCTGGCCCGTTTGCGCGACGGCGACGTGATCCGGGTGGATGCGCGCGCGGGCGTGCTGGAGGTGCTGAGCGATGGGGCGCTGGATCGTGCGCCCGCCACCCCGGACCTGGGCGCCAACACGCATGGCACCGGGCGCGAGCTGTTCGAGCTGTTCCGCCGCAATGCCGGGGTGGCGACGCTGGGGGCCTCGCCGCTGCTGCCCGACGGGGCGCAAGAATGACGCCGCAGGAGGCCAGCGCCGAGACGCGCCGGATCTGTGCGCTGGCCCCGGTGATCCCGGTTCTGGTGATCGAGGATGCCGCCAAGGCCGCGCCGCTGGCGCGGGCGCTGATCGCGGGGGGGCTGCCGGTGCTGGAGGTGACCCTGCGCACGCCCGCCGCGCTGGAGGCGATCGCGGCCATGTCCGACATCGAAGGCGGCGTCGTGGGCGCGGGCACGGTTCTGGGCGAAGCGGATGTCGAGGCCGCGAAGGCCGCGGGCGCGCGCTTTGCGGTCTCGCCCGGCAGCACGCCGCGCCTGCTGGAGGCCTGCGAGGCGGCGGATCTGCCCCTGCTGCCCGGCGCGGCCACCGCGAGCGAGGCAATGGCCCTGCTGGAACGCGGTTATGACATGCTGAAATTCTTTCCCGCCGAGGCGGCGGGCGGGATTGCCGCCGTGAAGGCGCTTGGCGGGCCCTTGCAGCAGGTGGCGTTCTGTCCCACCGGCGGCATCAGCGCCACAAGCGCCCCGGATTACCTTGCCCTGCCCAATACGGTCTGCGTCGGCGGCAGTTGGGTCGCCCCGGCCGATGCCGTCGCGGCCGGCGACTGGGACCGGATCACCGAACTGGCGCGGGCGGCAAGCGCGCTTTCCCGCGGCTGAGGCGTCAGGCGCGCGCCTCGGATTCCAGTTTGCGGAAATGGCCTACCACGGCGTCGCGGGCGACGCCGATGTGATACTCCATCGCGGCGCGGGCCTGATCCTCGTCGCCCGAGGCGAGCGCGTCGATGATCAGGTAGTGGTTGCGCGCCACGAGGCCCGGTTCGTCGAACACCCGCTCGATCAGCGCGGTGCAGGCCTGGATTTCCGAAGCGAGCTTGTCGAAGACCTGCAGGAAGCGGCGGTTGCCGCTGCTTTCCACGATCAGGCGGTGGAATTGCAGATCGACGCCGATCTGCAGGATGATCTGGTGATCCTCGGACGAGCCGACCATGTCCTCGATCTGGGCGCGCAGCCGGTCGAGGATGCCGGGCACGCGGCCTTCACGCACCACGCGGGCGGCGGCCTCGCGTTCGATGCAGAGGCGCAGTTCGTAGAGCGAATCGAGATCCTCGGAATCGATCGTCCGCACGAAGAACCCCCGGTTGGCGCGCGACACCAGAAGGCCCGCGCTTTCCAGAAGGCGGCCGGCCTCGCGCACCGGCGCGCGGCTGACGCCGAGATCGCGGGCAATGACGGATTCGGCCACCCGCTCGCCCGGTTTGAGCCGCCCCGAGACGATCGCATCGGTCAGCATGCGCGCGATCTGCTGTGACAGCGCATCGCGGGACAGGGGCTGAAAAAGAGGGTCGGATTTCATCGCCATGACGCCAAGCTAGCGTCGGAATTGTCGTCTGTCGACAATTTGCCTTGACTCCCGGCAGGCCTGTCGATGAACTGAGCGGGTGCGGGCGTCGGCCCTCGGGCCGCGCGCCAAAGACCGGGACAACCCGGCGATACGCGCTGCGAGAACATGGCGGAAGTCTGCCCCATGCCCTGCGGCATCGGAGCAGGCGGGGGCGACGAGGCTTCCGCGCAATCAACAGGGAGCCACTGATGAAGAACATCCTTACCGCCTCGATCCTGTCCCTTGGGGTTGCCCTTCCGGCGGCCGCGCAAGAGGCCGGCGGGCGCCTTGACGTCGTCGTGCAGCCCGAGCCGCCCAGCCTGATGCTGGGGCTGGTGCAGAACGGCCCGACCCAACTGGTCGCGGGCGACATCTATGAAAGCCTGCTGCGCTATGACACCGACCTGAACCCGCAGCCGTCGCTGGCGAAATCCTGGGAGGTGTCCGAGGATGGCCTGACCTATACCTTCAAGCTGCATGAGGGGGTCAAATGGCATGACGGGGAGCCCTTCACTGCCGAGGACGTGGTCTTTTCGGTGGACAAGTTCCTGCGCGAGACCCATGCGCGGCTGCGGGTGAGCCTGCAGCACGTGGAGTCGATCACCGCGACGGACGACCACACGGTGGTCTTCAAGCTGAAGAATCCGTTCGGCCCGTTCATCGGAGTCTTCGAGGCCGGCACCATGCCGATGGTGCCCAAGCACATCTACGAGGGCACGGATTACGCCAACAACCCGGCCAACAACACGCCCATCGGGACCGGCCCCTACAAGTTCAAGGAATGGGAAAAGGGCAGCTATATCCACCTTGTAAAGAACGAGGATTACTACCTGGAGGGTCAGCCCTACCTGGACGAGGTCTATTACCGCGTGATCCCCGACGCCGCGTCGCGCGCGGTGGCCTTCGAGAACGGCGAGGTGGACGTGCTGCCCGGCGGATCGGTGGAAAACTGGGACGTGAAGCGCCTGACCGAGATGGACGGGGTCTGCTCGACCGGCAAGGGCTGGGAGTATTTCGCGCCGCACGCGATGGCGTGGATGAACAACCGCGAGGGGCCGACCTCGAACAAGCTGTTCCGCAAGGCGGTGATGTACGCGATGGACCGCGAATTCGTGAAGGACGTGATCTGGAACGGGTTCGGCAAGGTCGCCACCAGCCCGGTGTCGTCGAAGACCAATTTCTACACCGACGACACGATCATGTATGACCACGATCCCGACAAGGCCCGCGCCCTGCTGGACGAGATGGGCTATGACGGCGAAACGGTGCGCATCCTGCCCCTGCCCTACGGCGAGACCTGGCAGCGGTGGGCCGAGGCGATGAAGCAGAACCTCGACGAGGTGGGCGTCAACGTCGAAGTGGTCGCGACGGACGTGGCCGGCTGGAACCAGAAACAGGCGGAATGGGATTTCGACATCGCGTTCACCTATCTCTACCAGTATGGCGATCCCGCGCTTGGCGTGGCGCGCAGCTATCTGTCGTCGAACATCGCCAAGGGCAGCCCGTGGAACAACGTCGCCGGCTACGAGAACCCGGAGGTGGACGAGATGTTCGCCAAGGCCGCCGTCGCCCCGAACGCCGAGGCGCGTCAGGAGATCTATACGGAGATCCAGCAGCAGCTGGTCGATGATGTGCCGGTCGCCTGGCTGCTGGAGATCGAGTTCCCGACGATCTATCGCTGCGAGGTGCAAGACCTCGTGACCACGGCGATCGGCGTCAACGACGGTATGCGCGACGCCTGGATCGAGCAATAAGCGCCAAGTTCGATACGCGGCCGGCCCGGCCTGATCCGGGCCGGCCGTTTTTCCCCAAGACACTCAGACCGGGCAGAGCCACCGCATGACACTTGCCGCCGCCATATTCGGGCGCGCCGCCAAGGCCGCGATCACCCTTCTCCTGATCGTCATTCTGAATTTCTTTCTGATCCACGCCGCCCC
>JAASSQ010000070.1 GCA_021767845.1 Roseovarius sp.
TCCGACCAGCATGGGGTCGCCGGCCTTTGCCGATCACATGGCAGAAAAGGACGACCTGTTCGTGGCACGGATGCGCGAGGCGGGCGCTATCGTGATCGGGAAGTCGAATACGCCCGAATTCGCGCTGGGCAGCCATACCTTCAATCCCGTCCACGGAGCGACGCGCAATCCCTATAACACAGAGGTGTCCTGCGGTGGTTCGTCGGGTGGGGCGGCCGTGGCAATCGCAGCGCGAATGGTTCCCATAGCAGATGGATCCGACATGATGGGCAGTCTGCGCAACCCGGCAGGATGGAACAATGTTTACGGGATGCGGCCCAGTTGGGGCCTTGTTCCGGCGGACCCCCTAGGTGACGGTTTTCTGCATCAGATTTCGACGGAAGGGCCAATGGCGCGTAGCCCTCAGGACCTGGCCCTTCTTCTGAAAGTCATTGCGGGGCCTGATCCCCGAGCGCCGCACAGTATGCCGGTTCCGAACCTTGATCTGCGTCCGATTGATCCAACGGAAATACGGATTGGTTGGCTCGGGGACTGGGATGGAGCCTATCCGATCGAAGACGGGATCCTGGAATTGGGGCAGGCCGCCTGCCAGGTTCTTTCCGATATCGGTTGCCGGGTTGATGCGGTGCCCGCACCGTTCAGCCGCGATGCCCTTTGGGAAAGCTGGACCACGCTGCGCAGTTTTGCGATGGCGTCCAGGTATTCGGCGCTGTTGGAGAACCCCGACACCCGTGATCAGATCAAGCCGGATGCAGTGTGGGAAATCGAGCGCGGCCAAGCGATGATGGCGCTCGATATCCACAAGGCCAGCCTTCTGAGATCCGATTGGTTTCGGGCGGCCTCGGCCGTTTTCGATCACTACGATGCGCTTGTCCTGCCGACGGCACAGGCCTGGCCGTTCCCGATGGACAAGAACTGGCCCGAGGAGGTCGCCGGGGTGAAAATGGATACTTACCATCGGTGGATGGAGATAATGATACCGGCCAGCCTTGCCGGGCTACCGGCGCTCGCGATGCCAGCCGGGTTCGGGGCCAATGGCTTGCCCATGGGCATACAGTTGATAGGGCGCAAAGGCTCCGACCAGCGTCTTCTGGAAATCGCGGCACTTTATCACGAAGCGACGCTATGGCCGCAGGAGTTTCCACCAGAGTGTGCGACCGCCTGACCGGATCGGCCTGCAAGGTGGCCAACCTGACGCCGCATGTCTCAGAATGTCGGCGGCGTATTCGCCCACAACACGCGGGTCCGGGTCTTGCCGGGGTTGCGGTAGGCGTGTCGCCGACTGGAATTGAAGTGGAAGGAATCGTCCTGGCGGAGGTGATACACGGTATCGTCGAGCGTCAGCTCAAGCTCGCCTTCGAGGATATAGCCCATTTCCTCGCCCACATGTTGGATCTGTTCTTCGCTCGATCCATTCGGTTCAATGACATGGATGTTGCATTGCAGAATGTGATCCCGGGAGTGCGGAATGATCCGCTCGAGCCGAATGCCGGTGCCACGCCGAACCGGGTCGAGGTCGATGACCGGACGCTCCCCCATGCGCGAGACGACCTGTTCCTTTCCATTGGTCTCATCAAAGAGAAGCCCGATCGTCACATCCAGTGTCTGGGTGATTCGGTGAAGCACGGCGACGGATGGCTGGGTCTTTTCGTTTTCGATTTTCGACATGTGTCCTTCCGAGATTTCAACCTCGTCAGCCAGTTGTTTCAGGGTCATGTTCCTGACCCGGCGTAGGGATTTAATTCGATTACCGATCATCTGCACGGCCCTTTTTCACCTGCGGAAACAACGTTTATGGCCTTTTGGAATGGGTTTCTATGCTCAATTTCGGCTCAAAATTGGGCGGTTCAAGCTTTCTGCATGCAAGAAAATGCAAGATACTTGCATCGGCGCATGACCTGAGCTTACCCTGCTGACCATCGGCTGTTGTCCAGCACGATCGCAAAAAAAGAAAAGCAGCGGTGGTGATCGGAAACCAAACCTGCAGCCGCAATTCAAATTCAGGGAGTTCCAAATGCCAATGACATCCTTAGCTTCTGTTGCAGGGCGGTCTGTGCGCCAGATGGCGCTGTCCGCCCCGATTGCCTTGGCCGGCCTCATGGCGATCCCCGGCGGTGCGCAGGCCGAGTCGGTGCTGAAAATCGTGCCCCATGCCGACTTGCGCAATGTCGATCCGATCTGGACGACGGCCTATATCACCCGCAACCACGGGTACCTGGTTTTCGATACGCTGTTCGCGCTTGATGAGAACCTGGACGTCCAGCCGCAGATGGCCGCTGGACACGAGGTCAGTGAAGACGGGATGACCTATACGATCACCTTGCGCGACGGTTTGATGTTCCATGACGGGACGCCTGTGACGGCAGAAGATGTCGTTGCGTCCATCAAGAGATGGGGGGCTCGCGATGGCATGGGGCAGAAGCTTATGCGTGTCACGGCGAGTTTGGAGGCGACCGATGACAAGACGGTCGTCCTGACCCTGAGCGAACCCTACGGCCTCGTCTTGCAGTCGCTTGGGAAGATTTCGTCCAACGTGCCCTTCATCATGCCCAAGCGGTTGGCCGAAACCGACCCCAATGCCCAGGTCGAGGAAATCATCGGCTCCGGTCCGTTCAAGTTCGTCGCGGACGAATGGCAGCCGGGCAACCAGGTCGTCTACGAGAAGTTCGAGGATTATGTCCCGCGCGAGGAGCCGGCCAGCTATGCCGCCGGAGGCAAGGTGGCGAAGGTGGATCGGGTCGAATGGCGTTATATCCCGGACGCGGCAACCGCCAGCCAGGCGTTGCTTGCAGGTGAAGTCGATTACTATGAACAGCCTGCCGTCGACCTGCTGCCGATGATCCAGTCGGATCCGTCCATCAATGTCGAAACCGTTGATCCGCTTGGCACCCAGGGCGTCGTTCGGTTCAACTTCAAATACCCGCCGTTCGACAACAAGCTGGCCCGGCAAGCTGCGCTATGGGCGGTCGAACAAGCCGACTACATGTATTCGATCATGGGCGATCCTCAGTATTTCGAGGAATTCTGCGGCGCTTATTTCATGTGCGGCGGACCCTACGAAACCGACATCGGCAGCGAGGCGTTGCGCGAGAAGGACATCGAGAAGGCCAAGGCGCTGTTGGCTGAATCGGGCTACGACGGGCGCGAGGTCCTGATCCTTGACCCGACGGATATTCCGGTGGCGCACGGGCAGGCTCTGGTCACCGCGCAGGCGCTCCGCGAAATCGGCATGAACGTCAAGCTGGTTGCGATGGACTGGGCGACGATGACATCGCGCCGTGCTGTCCGTGAGGCGCCCGAGGATGGCGGTTGGAACATCTTTCCGACATGGTGGCTGGCGGCAGACCAGCTGAACCCGATCACCAATATTTCCGTTGCGGCATCCGGCGACAACGCGTGGTTCGGCTGGCCCGAGAACCAGAAGATCGAGGACCTGCGCAACGCTTTTGCGCAAGAGACCGACCCGGACCAGCAAATGGCCATCGTCGAGGAACTTCAGGCCGAACTCTATGATTTCGTCCCTTACATCCCGACGGGTCAGTACTATCAGCCGACAGCCTATCGCGACAACGTGAAGGGTGTGCTTGAGGCCCCGGTTCCGTTCTTCTGGAATATCTCGGTCGAATAATCGCCCCGGTGGCAAGCGGTGCACGCCTCGCGTGCGCCGCTTTTCAATGAGAAAGGTGGGCAGGGCATGTATGCGTACATCATTCGGCGGCTGATCGCGACGATCCCGATCATGGCTATCGTGGCGGTATTCGTCTTTCTGTTGTTGCACCTCAGTCCGGGTGATCCGGCCGCGATCATCGCCGGCGATTTTGCAACAGAAGACCAGATACTCAAGATCCGCGAACAACTCGGCCTGAACGATCCGCTCTATGTGCAGTTCGGCAGGTGGCTGGGCGATCTTCTGCAAGGCGACCTCGGAGAGTCCATCTACTCGGGCCTGCCCGTGACCCAACTGATCGGACAGAGGTTGGAGCCGACGCTGATGTTGACGCTTTGCACGATGCTGATTGCCATCAGCCTGGCTATCCCGCTTGGCGTGGTCGCAGCCTGGAAGGTCGGAACCTGGATCGACCGGGCGGTGATGACGCTGGCGGTCTTCGGGTTTTCCGTTCCGGTATTCGTGATCGGTTACCTTCTGATCCTCGGAGGGTCGCGGATGTTGGGGTGGTTCCCTGTCCAAGGCTACACTAGCATTTTCGAAAGTGTCCCCGGTTTCCTTTCTCACATCACCTTGCCCGCGCTCACGCTCGGGGCCGTCTACATGGCCTTGATCGCGCGAATGACCCGCGCGACGATGCTCGAGGTTCTGAACGAAGACTACGTGCGGACGGCCTATGCGAAGGGGCTTGCGACCCGGAAGGTCCTGGTCAAGCACGCGCTCAAGAACGCCATGGTGCCGATCAGCACCACGATCGGTCTGGGCGTTGCCCTGCTGATCGGAGGTGTGGTCGTGACCGAAAGCGTTTTCGCCATACCGGGCCTTGGACGGCTGACCGTGGATGCCGTCTTGCGGACCGATTACCCCGTAATCCAGGGCGTGATACTTGTATTCTCATTCACCTACGTGCTGCTGAACCTGCTGATCGACTTGAGTTACGTCCTGTTCGATCCGCGCATCCGGTACTGACCGGCCAGCCAGAATTCCAAGGAAAGACCCCATGAGTTTGCATGTGCAAGAACTGTCTTTCGGCGCTCGGCTGAAACACCGCTTCAGGGTGGTTGCCGACGCCTTCTGGCGCAATCCAACCATGCTGTTCGGTATGACCGTCCTGGTGTTGATGGCGGGGCTGGCGTTTCTCGCACCGTGGCTGGGCCTGCCTGACCCGATGCAGCAAGCGCCGCGAGACCGCCTGCAACCTCCGTCGGCCGAGGCGTTCTTCGGCACGGACATGTATGGACGGGATCTGTTCAGCCGCGTCTTGCATGGAGGGCAGGTTTCACTGGTCGTCGGCTTGACGGTCGCGGCTTTGGCCACGGTTTTCGGGCTGGCCATCGGGCTGGTGTCCGGGTTCGTGCGCGCGGTTGACGCGGTGATCATGCGTCTGATGGATGCCTTGATGTCCATCCCCTCAATTCTGCTGGCCATTGCCCTGGTCGCCCTCTGGGGCAGCAGCGTGCCCAACGTGATCCTTGCCTTGACCATTCCCGAAATCCCGCGCGTGGTGCGCCTTGTGCGTTCGGTCGTGCTGATGCTGCGCGACCAGCTCTATGTCCAGGCCGCGATCGCGTGCGGCACCTCGACCCCGCGCATCCTGATACGGCACATCCTGCCCAACACCATCCCGCCATTGATCGTGCAGGCCACGTATATCTGTGCGCAGGCCGTGATTTTCGAAGCCTATCTCAGCTTCGTTGGTGCGGGCACGCCGCCGGAAATTCCCAGCTGGGGCAATATCATGGCCGAGGGGCGCATGTTCTTCTTCCAATCGGTCGGAATCATCCTCTACCCGGGAGCGTTCCTGGCCCTCACGGTTTTCGCGATCAATACGTTCGGGGATGGTCTGCGCGATTCTCTTGATCCCCGCATGCAAAGGAGGGTCTGAAGATGACGGCAGATACCGCATTCCAAGAGCGGCATCCGTCTGACGACACGGAAAACGAAGCGGTGCTTCGGGTCGAGGATCTGCGCACGTATTTCGACACGCGAGACGGTGTCGTGAAAGCGGTGGACGGGTTGGACTTCTCGGTGCGCCCCGGCGAAATTCTCGGCGTTGTGGGCGAGTCCGGCTGCGGCAAGTCCATCACCTCCTTGTCCGTCATGCAATTGTTGCCCCGGCCGCCGGCGCGGTTTGCCTCGGGCCGGATCCTGTTCAAGGGGCGCGACCTTCTGCAGGCCAGTGAAGAGGAAATGCGCCACGTGCGTGGCAATGAGATCTCAATGATCTTCCAGGATCCGATGTCCTCGCTCAACCCGGTCCTCAGCATCGGCGATCAGCTGACCGAAGCGATCATGCTGCATCAGGGCCTGACACAGAAACAGGCGCTGGACCATGCCGCCGCGACGCTGGACCTGGTTCACATCCCCGAGCCGCGCCGGCGCCTTCAGGAATATCCGCACCAGTTATCGGGCGGCATGCGGCAACGCGTGATGATCGCCATGGCGCTTTCCTGCAATCCGTCGGTCCTGATCGCCGACGAACCCACAACGGCGCTCGACGTCACGATCCAGGCTCAGATTCTCGGCCTCATGGAGGAAATCCGTGACAGCCTGAAAACCGCGATCATCATGATTACGCACGACCTTGGAGTCGTGGCGGAAATGGCAGACCGGGTGCTGGTGATGTATGCGGGCCGCAAGGTGGAAGAGGCCGACGTTACCGAGATATTCGAACGGCCCCAGCATCCGTATACGCGCGGCCTGATGCGATCGGTGCCGCGGCTGCAAACCGATTTCGCCGAAACCCGGCAGGAGCGCCTGTCGGAAATCCCCGGGATCGTTCCATCCCTCACAAACCTTCCCCAAGGGTGCACCTTTGCCGAAAGGTGTGCCTTCGCCACCGAGCGCTGCCGGATGGAATACCCTCCCCTGGAAGCCAAGAGAGCCGATCACCTCGCGGCCTGTTGGGAAAGCGAAAACTTGCCGGATTGGACCGTATGACAGTGAAATCAGAGCCCCCTCTTCTCGAAGTCAGGAACTTGACCAAGCACTTCCCCATCCGCGGGGGGATACGAAACCGCGAACAGGCCCGCGTTTATGCCGTGGATGGGGTATCATTCACGGTCAATGCCGGCGAGACACTCGGGATCGTCGGTGAATCCGGCTGCGGTAAATCGACAACCGGGAAAGTGATCCTGAGGTTGGACGATCCAACCAGTGGGCAAATATTGCTCAAGGGCCAAGACATAACCAATATCTCGCGTCGCGAGATGCATCCATATCGCAAACAGATGCAGGTGATCTTCCAGGATCCGTATGCCTCGCTCAATCAAAGGCTGCGGGCCGGTGAAATCGTGGGCGAGCCTTTGGGCAATTATGGGAACTTGTCGGCTACCGAGCGTCGGGAGAAAGTTGCGGATCTGTTCGAGCGGGTCGGGTTGCGGCAGGACGCGATGCACAGGTTTCCTTATGAGTTCTCCGGTGGCCAGCGTCAGAGGCTTGGCATTGCGCGCGCACTGGCGCTGAACCCCGAAATCATCATTGCTGACGAGCCAGTTTCGGCTCTCGACGTGTCCGTGCAGGCGCAGGTGGTCAATTTGATGATGGACCTGCAGGAAGACCTTGGCCTGTCCTACCTTTTCATCGCGCACGATCTCGCGATCGTCCAGCATATCAGCCACCGGATCGGCGTGATGTATTTGGGAAAGCTTGTCGAGATCACCGACAAGGAAAGCCTGTTTCGCTCTCCGCAGCATCCCTACACGGAAGCGTTGCTTGCCTCGGTTCCCGTGCCCGATCCTCGCAAACGGAAGACGCGAACGGTCCTCAAGGGTGATGTCCCTAGCCCCATGAATCCGCCCAAGGGATGCAACTTCAACACGAGATGTCCGTTCGCGGAAGAGCGCTGTTTCAAGGAGGAGCCACAGCTCCGCGAGGTCGCGCCCGGACACATGGCCGCCTGTCACCTGCGCTAACGGATTTTTCGGAGACACGAATGACTGAACTGAACGGACTGGACCTGACCCGAAACCTGATCGCATTCGACACGATCAGCCCGCCGGGGAACGAAGCCGACTGCGCGCGATACATCGCCGGTATTCTGGAGCAGGCGGGCTTCAGGATCGCATGGCATGACTGGCAACCGAACCGCCCCAACCTGATTGCCACGCTCCCCGCGACCGAGGCAGTCGAGCGTGACGCAATCGTATATTCGGGTCATCTGGATACCGTCCCGCTCGGTCAGGCCGAGTGGAGCGAAGATCCGTTCGCGGGAGCGATCAGAGATGGCCGCATGTATGGCCGCGGAACATCGGACATGAAAAGCGGCGTGGCGGCGTGCGTGATGGCCGGCCTGGCGCTTGCGCAGGAACCTGTCCGGCGCGCGGAGGTCAAACTGATCTTCAGCGCCGGTGAGGAAACCGGATGCGAGGGGGTGCTTGCGTTGGCGAGCCAGCCCGAGCTTCTTGGCACCTGCGAGGCCCTGATCGTTGCCGAGCCCACCGATAACCGCCCCTTCGTCGGGCACAAGGGAGCCCTCTGGCTGTCACTCGTTCACCACGGTGTCACCGCCCATGGATCAATGCCGGAGCGGGGCAGGAATGCAATTTTCGCGGCCTGTCGGTCGATCGAAACGTTGCGTGGTTTCGACTTCCGGATCGACTCCCACGCCGTGATGGGAGGCGCTTCGCTGAACATCGGCACAATGAGCGCCGGCATGAACGTCAATTCGGTCCCAGACCTGGCATGCGTGGGTGTTGATATCCGGTCGACCGTGGGACAAAGCAATGCGCTGATCAAGGAGCAGCTTGCCAGTCTTCTCGGCGAGGACGTGGAGATCGAGACCCTGGCCGACATGGATCACGTCTACACGGAACCCGAGAACCCCTGGATGCAGGGCGTGTTTGGAGTTGTTGAAGACGTTTTCGGGCAGCGCCCGGAGATTGGCACCGCAACGTATTTCACGGACGCTTCCGTACTGAAGCCCGCCATGGGCAATCCTGCCACACTTGTCATGGGGCCCGGCGCAATGGCGATGGCCCATCAAACGGATGAGTATTTCGACGTTGCCATGATGGAACCGTGTGTCGAGGTGTTCACCCGTCTGGGCCGGCATCATATTGCGGGCTGAATCAATTGGGCACGCGCTGTATGGGATGTGGTTTTCCGATCAGGCGCAATGCACGGCATTGTCCGAATTGTGGTGTCGCGCAGCCGGTAAGGCCAATGGGCAGTTCAATAGCTTTGGGATTCCTATGCGCGGGCATGGTCATTCTTTTGGCAATGACTCTGATCCGCGTTCTGGTGACATCGGGCGGGTAGCGCACGCCTTGTCCTTTGCTACCTTCCTGCCTTCGCTTCTAAGAGGTTTCGTCGAGCCTGAAATCCTTCCCTACGCCACCCACGTTTTTCTGTTCCAAAGGCGCTTACGGGTTTCAGGAGGAACGATGAAGGGCAGGCGCGCGGTGTCCTTGGGATGAGTGCTGCTTGCAGCCGGGGGATTGGCGGCAGGGCGGCCCCTGCGTGCGCGTGGCAAGAGAGGCGCTGGCGGGGGCGGGCGTCGGTTTTGGGCGATCTTGCGTCGGCTGAACCCGCCTTGCGGTGGCAGGACTGCTAAACAGGGCGGAAAGCAAGCCCAAGGAGTCGCTGCTCATGAAGACGCATGTCAAAGCCCTGGTCGTCGGTGGTGGCGCCATCGGCACGTCGATCGCCTATCACCTGGCCCGGTTCGGCTGGGACGATGTGGTGCTGCTGGAACGAGACGAGCTGACGAGCGGATCGACATGGCACGCCGCGGGGCTGCTGCCGCTGTTCAACATGTCCTATGCGGTCAGCCACATCCACGACTATTCGGTGAAGTTCTACAAGACGCTGGAAGAGGAAACCGGGTTGAACGCGGGCTTCTCGGTGGTGGGCAACCTGCGCATGGCGCAGAGCAAGGCGCGGATGGACGAATACAGGGTCTATGCCGCGACCGCCGAAACCGTGGGCGTGCCTTTCGAGTGGATGACGCCCGCGCAGATCAAGGAGCGTTGGCCGCTGGTCCATTGCGACGACCTGGAAGGCGCGATCTATCACCCCACGGACGGCTATATCAATCCGGCCGACGTGACCATGGCCATGGCCAAGGGGGCGCGCCAGCGTGGTGTCACGATCGAGCGCAAGTGGCAGGCCGATGCCTATCGCTGGACCGGCGAGGCCTGGGAGGTGACGCTGACCAAGATGGTCGAGAAGGGCGGCAACCTCGTGCCGTCCGAGGAGCAGGTCGTCGTGACCGCCGAGCACGTGGTCACCGCCACCGGCAACCATGCGCAGCGCACCGCGCGGCTGCTGGGGATCAAGACCCCGGCCATCCCGGTGGAGCACCAGTTCATCGTGACCGAGCCGGACCCGGCGCTGGTGGACTATCGCAAGGACAACCCCGAGCATCCCGTGCTGCGCGATGCCGACGCCAAGTGGTACGTGCGCGAGGAGCGCGGCGGCTGGATCCTCGGGCCTTATGAGCGCAACGCGCCCGCGCGCTTCCTGTACGGTGTGCCCGACAGTTTCCGCGCCGATCTCTTTCCGCTGGACCTGGAGCGGATCGAAGAGGAATACATGAGCATGATCCACCGGATCCCCAGTTCGGAAACCGTGGGTCTGAAGGACGACTATAACGGGCCGATCTGCTACACGCCGGACGGCAACCCGCTGGTCGGCCCGGCGCCGGGCCTGCGCAACATGTGGCTGGCCGAGGGGTTCAGCTTCGGGATCACGGCGGCGGGCGGCACGGGCTATTACATGGCGCAGATGATGGTCGAGGGCGAGGCCGAGATCGACATGGCGTCGCTCGATCCCAAGCGGTTCGGGTCGTGGATGACCACCGAATACGCCGCGCGCAAGAACGAGGAAGCCTATGAGCATGTCTATATCCTGCACCATCCCGACGAGGAGCGCGAGGCCTGCCGCCCGCTGCGCACCGCACCCTGCTATGACCGGATGAAGGCGCGCGGCGCGCAGTTCGGCTGCGTCAACGGGTTCGAGCGGCCCAATTACTTCGGCCCGCTCGATGCGGCGGCGGATTTCGACCACCAGGCGCGCAGCTTCCGCCGGGGCGGGTGGTGGCAATACGCCGTGGACGAGGCGCGCGCGGTGCGCGAGGGCGTGGGGCTGATCGACGCCTCGACCTTTACCAAGCATGTGGTGAAGGGGCCGGGCGCGACCGCGTTCCTGGATTGGTTCACCTGCAACAAGCTGCCCAAGGTGGGGCGCATCAACCTGACCTATGCGCTGACGCCGCAGGGCACGACGCGCACGGAATACACCATCGTGCGGTTGGCCGAGGACGAGTATTACCTTGTCTCCTCGGGCGCGCTGACCGATTACGACGGCGATTACCTGCGCAAGGCGGCCGAGGACAAGGCGGGCGCGTTCGGCCATGTCGCGGTCGAGAACGTGACGACCCAGTGGGGGGTTTTCGCCATTGCCGGGCCGAAATCCCGCGACGTGCTGAACGCGGTGGTCCGAGATGCCGAGCCGGACACGGTTCTGTCCAATGCCCGCTTCCCGTGGTTGAGCCAGCGGGACATCGAGCTGGGCATGTGCCCGGTGCGGGCGATCCGGGTGGCCTATACCGGCGAACTGGGCTGGGAGCTGCACCATCCGATCGAGATGCAGAACTACCTGTTCGACCTGCTGGAACAGGCCGGCAAGGCGCACGGTATGAAGCTGGTGGGCGCGCGGGCGCAGAACTGGCTGCGGCAGGAGAAATCCTATCGCGCCTTCGGCAACGAGCTGGGCCGCGATGCCACCCCGCTGGAGGCCGATCTGCCGCGCTTCGTGGACCAGTCCAAGGACTTCCAGGGCAAGGAGGCGATGAACGCTTTGGGCGTGCGGGTCAAATGCGTCACGCTTTTGATCGACGGGCCGGAGGATGCCGACCCCTGGGGCTCGGAGGCGCTTTATGACGGGGAGACCCGCGTCGGGCGGCTGACCTCGGGCGGGTACTCGGTGCATTTCGGCAAGTCCATCGGCATGGGCTATGTCAGCCCCGACAAGGCCGAGGTGGGGCAGAAGCTGAAGGTTCGGATGCTGGGGGATCTGTGGGATGCCGAGGTGGTCGAGGACAGCCCCTACGATCCGAAGAACGCTGCCATCCGGGTGGATGGCTGAGGGATCGGGCCGGGCCAAGTGCCCGGCCCTTTCATTGCGGGGCGGTGGCGGCGCAGAGCGTGTCCCAGGCCTCGAGCGCGGCGGGGCGGATCGGTTCGGCCAGCCGGATCATCCGCAGGTCGAGCGCCAGGTCGGGCATCTCGGGCAGGGCGCGCAGCAGCCGGCCCGCGGCCAGCGCGTCCTCCACCATCGAGCGGGGCAGCCAGGCGATGCCGATCCCGTCGAGCGCGTATTGGCAGGCGGCCAACGTCAGCGCGGTTTCGGCCTTGCGGTCGATCGCCGTGCCGGGGGGCAGCCGGGAGAATACCGCGCGTTCCAGCACCCGGCCCAGGAACACGTCGCCGGGATAGGCGATGACGGGCAGGGGCGCGTCGGCGCGGCGTGAGGCGAGCGCCGGGGCGCAGACGGCGAGGAGCGGTTCGGTGCCGATCGCGCGTTCGAGGAAGGCGCGGCTGTCGGGGCGGGGCGGGCCGTGCGGGCTGTCGTAGATCACGGCGATGTCCACCTCGCCGGTGACAAGCTGGCTGAGGCA
>JAASSQ010000326.1 GCA_021767845.1 Roseovarius sp.
GGCATCGCCGGATCGGCCAGCGTCATCTGGTCGGCCATCGGCAGCGTGCCGGGCTTGGTGTCGGCGGGGTAGGGGCCACGATAGGGGAAGTTCGACATCGGCTCGCCCGCCATCAGGCGCGCGGCGATCGAGGCGATGGCCGAATCCGTGGCCTTGGCCACGAAAGGCACCGTGCGGCTGGCGCGCGGGTTCACCTCGATCAGGTAGATCTCGTCGTCCTTGACGGCGAATTGCACGTTCATCAGCCCGCGCACGTCAAGCGCCTTGGCCAGCGCCTCGGTCTGGCGCTTGATCTCGGCGATGGTGGCGTCGCTCAGCGAATAGGGCGGCAGCGAGCAGGCGCTGTCGCCCGAATGCACGCCGGCTTCCTCGATATGCTGCATGATGCCCGCGACATGCACCGAGGTGCCGTCGCACAGGGCGTCCACGTCGCATTCGATCGCGCCCGACAGGTAGCCATCCAGCAGAACGGGGCTGTCGCCGGACACGACCACCGCCTCGGCGATGTAGCGTTCCAGGTGCGGCATGTCGCGCACGATCTCCATCGCCCGGCCGCCCAGAACATAGGACGGGCGGATCACCAGCGGGAACCCGATCGCTTCGGCGATGTCCAGCGCCTGCTTGTCGCTGCTGGCGATGCCGTTCTTCGGCTGTTTCAGCCCCAACTGGTTGACCAGCGCCTGGAACCGCTCGCGGTCCTCGGCAAGGTCGATCGCGTCCGGCGAGGTGCCCAGGATCGGGATGCCCTCGGCCTCCAGCGCGTTCGCCAGCTTCAGCGGCGTCTGCCCGCCGAACTGCACGATCACCCCGTGCAGCGTGCCGTTGTCCTGCTCGACCCGCAGGATCTCCATCACGTGTTCCAGCGTCAGCGGCTCGAAATACAGCCGGTCCGACGTGTCGTAATCGGTCGAGACCGTCTCGGGGTTGCAGTTGACCATGATGGTCTCGTAGCCCGCGTCGCTCAGCGCGAAACAGGCGTGGCAACAGCAATAATCGAACTCGATGCCCTGGCCGATCCGGTTCGGCCCGCCGCCCAGGATCACCACCTTCTTGCGATCCGAGGGCCGCGCCTCGCATTCCACCTCGCCCATCATCGGGGCCTCGTAGGTGGAATACATGTAGGGCGTCTGCGCCTCGAACTCGGCCGCGCAGGTGTCGATCCGCTTGAACACGGCGGTGACGCCCTGGCCGATGCGGTGGCGGCGGACATCGGCCTCGGTAAAGCCGGTCAGCATCGCCAGCCGCGCATCGGTGAAGCCCATCATCTTCAGATGCCGCATCCCCTCGGCCGCCTTGGGCAGGCCGTTCGCGCGCACCTCTTCCTCGGCCTCCACGATCTCGCGGATGCGGGCCAGGAACCACGGGTCATAGGCCGTGGCCGCCTGGATCTCGTCGTCGCCCAGCCCGTGGCGCATCGCCTGCGCGATCACCCGCAGCCGGTCGGGGGTCTGCTGGCTCAGCGCCTTGATGATGGCGGCGGTGTCGGGCGCGCCCTCGATCTCGATCTCATCGAACCCGCTCAGGCCGGTTTCCATCGAAGACAGCGCCTTTTGCAGCGACTCGTGGATCGTCCGGCCGATCGCCATCGCCTCGCCCACCGATTTCATGGCGGTGGTCAGGGTGGGCTGGCTGCCGGGAAACTTCTCGAAGGCGAAGCGCGGGATCTTGGTCACGACATAATCGATCGTCGGCTCGAAGCTGGCCGGCGTCACCTTGGTGATGTCGTTGTCCAACTCGTCCAGGGTATAGCCCACGGCCAGCTTGGCGGCGATCTTGGCGATGGGGAAGCCCGTGGCCTTGGACGCCAGCGCCGACGAGCGGGACACCCGCGGATTCATCTCGATCACGACCATCCGGCCGTTTTCCGGGTTGATCGCCCATTGCACGTTCGAGCCGCCGGTCTCGACCCCGATCTCGCGCAGCACGGCGATCGAGCCGTTGCGCATGATCTGGTATTCCTTGTCCGTCAGGGTCAGTGCTGGCGCCACCGTGACCGAGTCGCCGGTATGCACGCCCATCGGGTCGATATTCTCGATCGCGCAGACGATGATCGCGTTGTCCGCCTTGTCGCGGACGACCTCCATCTCGAATTCCTTCCAGCCCAGCAGGCTTTCGTCGATCAGGATCTGGCTGACCGGCGAGGCATCCAGCCCCGACTTGCAGTAGTATTCGTAATCGTCGCGGTTATAGGCCACGCCGCCCCCGGTGCCGCCCAGGGTATAGGCCGGGCGGATGATCGCCGGCAGGCCCACATGCTCCAGCGCGGCCATCGCCTCGTCCATGTTGTTGGCGATCGTGGCGGCCGGGTTCTCGATGCCCAGACGGTCCATCGCCTCGCGGAACAGCTTGCGGTCCTCGGCCATCTCGATGGCCTCGCGGTTGGCGCCGATCAGCTCCACCCCGAACTTGTCCAGCACGCCCATGTCCGCCACCGCCAGCGCGGTGTTCAGGCCCGTCTGCCCGCCCATCGTGGGCAAGAGCGCGTCGGGGCGCTCCTTTTCGATGATGCGCGCGACCACCTCGGGGGTGATCGGCTCGATATAGGTGGCGTCGGCCAGCCCCGGATCGGTCATGATCGTCGCCGGGTTCGAGTTGACCAGGATCACCCGGTATCCTTCCTCGCGCAGCGCCTTGCAGGCTTGCGCGCCGGAATAGTCGAACTCGCAGGCTTGTCCGATGATGATCGGCCCCGCCCCGATGATCATGATGGACGAGATGTCAGTTCTTTTGGGCATGGTGATCCTCGGGCAGCTGATCGGGCGCGGCCGGATGCGGCCCGCGCGCAAATTGTTGGCGGTTATATCCATCACACGCAGGCTTGCAAGGGGGATCGCAAAACCGGCGCCGATGGCCGCATTTGAGGGTGTCAAACGCCGCGACAGGCATTAGATACCCTCCATCACGCAACCCGTGGGGACGCTTTTGCAGATTCGTTTCGATCATGGACCGGACGGCGACGCGGCGTGTTTCGCGCGGCCCCGGCGGATCATCGCCGCGCA
>JAASSQ010000071.1 GCA_021767845.1 Roseovarius sp.
CCGGCTGCACGCCGCCGAAACCGGCGATCCCCGCCGCATCGGCGGTCTGACCGGCGCCTACATGCGGCTGCTCGACTGGGCGATCCGGCACCCCGCCGCTACCGTTCTTCTGGCGCTGGCGCTCCTGCTGGGCGCATTCGGGATGTATGGCCGCCTGGGCAAGGGGATCACCTTCTTTCCCTCGGTCGAACCGGAATTCATGCAGGTTCAGATCCGGGCGCGCGACAACATGTCGATCTACGAACGCGACGCGCTGGTGCGGCGGGTCGAGCAGCGGTTGTTCGACCATGACGAGATCGCCACCGTCTATGCCCGCTCGACGATGGATGCCGAACAGGGCGACGAGGAAACCATCGGCACCCTGCAACTGGAACTGATCGACTGGGACGAACGCCGCCCGGCCGAGCGTCTGGCCACCGAGATCCGGCAGGATCTGGCCGCCATCGCGGGCATCGGCGTGCAGGTGCAGACCGAAAGCCGCGGGCCGACCACGGGCAAGCCGGTCAATCTCGAGATCGCGGCAAGCGACCCGTCGGTTCAGGCCGACGCGGTGCAACAGGTGCTGTCCATCATGGACCGGATCGGCGGCTTCACCGACGTCACCGACACGCTCCCGGTGCCGGGGGTCGAGGTCGCGGTCCGCGTCGATCGAAGCGAGGCTGCCCGCTACGGCGCGGATGTCAGCCTTTTGGGACAGGCGATCCAGCTTCTGACCCAGGGCATCACGATCGCCGACTACCGCCCCGACGACGCCGATGGCGAACTCGACATCCGGGTGCGCTTTCCGGCCGAGGAACGCGCGCTATCCGAGCTCAACAGCCTGCGGGTTCCCACCTCGGCCGGTCTGGTGCCGATTTCCAATTTCGTGACCTTCGAACCCGTGGAACGCACCGGCACGATCACCCGCATCGACGAACAGCGCGTCGTCAGCATCGAGGCCGATGTCGCGCCGGGCCTGCTGGTCAACGATCAGGTGGCCGCCCTGCAATCCGCGCTGGATGACGCCGACCTGCCCGAGGGGATCAGCTACGGTTTCGCGGGCGAGGCCGAGGACCAGGAAGAGGCCGTGGATTTCCTGGCCAAGGCCTTCGTCGCCGCGATCTTCCTGATGCTGGTGATCCTGGTCTTGCAGTTCAACAGCTTCTACCAGGCCTTCGTCATCATGAGCGCCATCATCTTCTCGATTGCCGGGGTGCTCCTGGGGCTGATCGTCACCGGCCGCCCGTTCGGCGTGGTGATGGGCGGCATCGGCGTGATCGCGCTCGCCGGGATCGTGGTGAACAACAACATCGTGCTGATCGACACCTTCAACGATCTCAAGCGCGGCGGCATGTCGGCCCGCGAAGCCGCGCTGCGCACCGGCGCGCAACGTCTGCGTCCGGTCCTTCTGACCTCGGTGACCACGGCGCTTGGCCTGATGCCGATGGTGCTGGGCGCCAACCTGAACTTCGCCACGCGCGAGATCACCTTCGGCGCCCCGTCCACCCAGTACTGGACCGAGCTTTCCAGCGCCATCGTCGGGGGGCTGGCCGTCGCGACCCTCCTGACCCTCGTGGTGACCCCCGCGATGCTGATGCTGGGCGAACGGCACCCGAAATCCAGCGCCACCACGCGATCCGGCAAATCCGTCCCCCCGGGTCGGGCGGAAGCGGCCGAATAGCCGGCCCACCCGGCAGCCGGCGCGGCCGCCCCGGCCCCTACCCCTGGCGGCGGGCAAGGCTCCGTCCCAGCACGTTCACAAGAAACGCCGTCGTGATCCCGAACATGATGATCCCCGTCACCGACGACATCGCCCCCAGAAGCCGGAACCCGGGTTCCAGCGTGATGTCGCCATAGCCAAGCGTCGTGTAGCTGACCATCCCGAAATAGATCGCCGCCTCGTATCCCTCGATCGCCCCGACATACAGAAGAACGAAGGACCAGATATAGACCTGCAGCGTGTGCGAGAACACCGGGGCCATGACCGCGAGGCACAGCCAGAGGAAATCGCGGACGGGGCGCCGGACCGGCCGCGCGGCTTGCCGCGGCCCAAGGATCTCCAGCACCCTGGACACGACGAACAGGTGAACGACCGTGCAAAGGATCAGCAACACGCCGCCCCACGCGATCTGGCCCAGCACGCTCAGCCCGCCCATGGCATCCCCCCAGCCAGACCACCGCTGGCCTTGCCGAACGCCCTCACCGCCCGCGGAATCATCCCCTCACCCCGCGCGGCCGGCATGGCCGGACCGCATCGCCAGAACGATCAGCGCCACGCCACTCGCAAGCAGTTCGATCGACATGATGACGCCCAACTGCAACCCGGCACCGGCCAGCACCAGCACCCCCAGCACAAGCGACACGACGCCGCCCCCGACAAGGCCCGCGAAGAACGCGTCCCGGCGCATCCCCCTCGCCATCCAGAGCTTGGCGCCGCCGGACACGAGCAGAAGCCCGCCCAGAAACAGCCGCAGAACCCCGCCCTGCCCGAACGGCCCGAAAACCAGGGACAGCCCAAGGACCAGCGCCGCCGCCGCGAACAGCATCGCGCCCGCCTTCTCGCGCATCGCGTGGGACCGCACCGCGGCCCGCCCCTGCACCAGCCCGACCACCAGCAACACCCAGCCCGCGACCGTGGTCGAGGCCACCTGCGCCGCCACCGGGTTCAGCAGCCCGAACACCCCGCCGGCCAGGGCAACGCCCCCGGCCGCCAGTCCAAGAAATCTGTGTTTCAAATCGCGTCCTTTCGTCATGCATCCCCCTCTTCGGCCACCAGCTCGAAACTCCTCAGGCGGAACCGGTCGCTCAACCACAGGATCATGCGTTCGGCCGGCGCCAGCGCCGCGCGCTGCGCCAGAACGCGCCGGGCCAGCGCCGGGTCGTTGGTAATCAGGCCGTCCACGCCCATCGAGATCATGCGCGACATCGTCATCGGGTCGTCCACCGTCCAGACATGGATTCTCTTGCCCGCGTCATGAACCTCGCGCACCAACCGGGTGGACACCTGCCCGGTATTCACCGCCACGAAATCGGCCTCCAGGCCGGCCAGGTCGCCGATCGCCCGCGCGGCCAGAACACCCACCGGCCAATCCGGGCGCAGCGCGCGCATCCGGGCCACGCCGCCAAGGTCAAGCGACATGACCCTGACCTGCCCCTCCATGCCGGTTTGCTCTACGATCCGGGCCACGCGCTCTTCCAGCGCCACGTCGTGACCGTAATATTTCAATTCGATCAGAACGCGGCCCGTGCCCCGCGCGGCCTCCAGAACCGCGCGCAGGGTCGGCGTGCGCTGATCGGAAAACGCGGGATCGAACCAGCTGCCGATGTCGATGGCGGCCAGGTCGTCCATGGTGGCGTTCCAGACCTTCAGATCGACGCCCGCAAGTTTCATGAAATCGCTGTCATGGGCGACCACCACCTCGCCGTCGGCGGTCTCCTGGACGTCGATCTCGATCCAGTCGGCCCGCTCGGCCAGCGCCTGCTCGATGGCCGCCATGGTGTTCTCGGGCCGGACCGCCGCCGCGCCGCGATGCGCGATCACCTCGACCGCGCGAGCCCCGCCCGCAACCGGCGGGGCAAGCGACAGCGCGACCAGCCCGGCGCCGGTCGCCCCCGCGACAAGCGCCAGGGCCAGCGCCGCCATGCGCGGCAGGCGCCACGCCGGTCCTGCCGCCGGGGGCGCGGCCGCCTTCGCCGGGTCACGGGCGCCGTAAACCCTGTCCAGCAGCACCGCCAACGCCCCGTTGCACATCCCCGACAGCACGGCATTGCCCAGACCCCAGGCCGCAAGCCCCGCCAGCGTGACCAAAACGACCCCGCGCAGGTTGGGCGACGCGATCTCCTGCAGCCCCGCGACCGCCGCCCCGGCCAGACCGGCAAACCCTGCGAACACCGCAAGGCGCAGACCCGCCCAGGCGGCAATCCTGAGCAGCAACGCCCGCCGCGGCCCCCGCTCCAGCCGCGCCGCGCTGGCCGTGAAACTCTCCCGCGGGCGCCGCCCCTCGAACAGCATCAGGTGCAGGGCCAGCGCCCAGCCGGTCAGCTTCCACAGAACGATCGCGGTCAGCGCCACGGCCAGCCCCGCGCCCAGCCCGACGGTGATGCCGAACTCGCGCGGCCAGTAGGTCAGGTAGTAATTGATGTCATACGCGCCGAGCAGGATCAGCGCAGCGCCCGCCCCGGCCAGCGCGAAGGGGGCCGCGACCAGCAGCAAGCGCAGGAAAAGTAGGACGCCGAAGAAAAACAGCGGCACCAGGCGCCCCGCCAGCACCCGGAAAACATCCAGCAAGGCGCGCCAGACGGGCCGCCGCTCGCCCTGCCTGAGGAAGACCAGCATCAGGGCCACCTCCAGGACCACCGCCAGAAACAGGATGCCGGCCACGACAAGCGCCGCGATGGCGCCCGGCGGGCTCAACAGGAACAGCGCTATATCCTGGTCGGTCACCGTGGCCGCGCCCTCCAGCGACAGTGCCGCGGCCAGCGCCAGCCCGCTCGCCGGGACCAGCAGCCCCAGCACCGCAAGGCGCGTCAGGACATGCAGCACCGTGAACGGCACGACATGGCGCCAGGCCAGCCGGACCGCGGCGATCATCTCATCCGTTCCGGCCCCGGTCCCGTTCATCGCTCTCCCTTCCCGCTCCCGCGCCGTGTGCTCAATCCGGCGCCGCCCGGAACCGGCGCTTCACGGTTTCCCGCACCGACTGGAAGACGACGTAGAGCGCGGGGATGACGAAAATGCCCACCAGCGCGGCGGCCAGCATCCCCCCGGCCACGCCCGTGCCGACCGCACGGCGCGACAGCATCGACGCCCCCTCCGCCGTCACCAGCGGGATCAGCCCCGCGATGAAGGCAAAGCTGGTCATCATCACCGCCCGGAACCGGGCATGGGCCCCGGCCACCGCGGCATCGACGATGGTCTCGCCCGCCTCGCGCCGCGCCTTGGCGAATTCGACGATCAGGATCGCGTTCTTGGCCGCCAGCGCCAGCAGCACCACCAGCCCGATCTGGGCATAGATGTTGAAACTCAGCCCCGTCAGCAGCAGCGCCAGCATCGCCCCCGCCACGCCGAACACCACCGACAGAAGCACCGGCACCGGGATCGTCCAGCTTTCGTAAAGGGCGACCAGGAACAGGTAGGCAAACAGCACCGCCAGCGCCAGGATCGCGGCGGTCTGCCCCGCCGCCTGTTTCTCCTGCAGGGCGGTGCCCGTCCATTCATACCGGTAGCCCGCGGGCAGCGACGCCTCGGCCACCTGCTCCATCGCCGCGATCGCCTCGCCCGAGGAAACGGCGCCGGCGGGATTCCCGGTGATCTTCGCGGCGCGCTGGTTGTTGTAGCGCCCCAGCGACATCGGCCCGACCGTGTATTCGACCGTCGCGAAGGCGCCCACCGGAACCATCTCGCCACTGGCCGAGCGGACATGCACGCGGGTGATGTCGTCCACCGCGTCCCTGTCGCCGGGCGCGGCGGTCATGCGCACCTGCCAGGACCGCCCGAAAATGTTGAAATCGTTGACATAGGCCGATCCCAACGTGGGCTGCAGCGCGGCGAACACGTCGGACACGGGGATGCCAAGCGCGTAAAGCCGTTCCCGGTCAATATCGAGGAAAAGTTGCGGGCTGTCGGCCGAAAAGGTCGTGTAGACGCCCGACAGCCGGTCGTCGCCATTCGCCGCAAAGGACAGCCCGCGCGCCGTCTGCGCCAATTCCTGCGCCGGTTTGCCCTGCGTATCGAGCAACTGAAGCTCGAACCCCGACCCGCTGCCAAGCCCGGAAATGGGCGGCAGGTTGAAGGCGATCACCTGCGCCTGCCGGATCGCCAGCGCGCGGCGGTTGGCCTCGGCAATGGCGTGGAAGGCGCTGGCCTCCTCGTCCGTGCGCTCGGCAAACTCGTTCATCGACACCAGCGCGAAGGCGGCGTTCGACTTGGTGATCCCGTCGAGGATCGAGAAGCCGCTGACCGAGGTGACACTCCTCACCCCCGGCAGGTCCAGCAGGATCGCTTCGACCTCCTGCTGCGCGGCCTGCGTCCGGTTCAGCGACGCGGCATCCGGCAGGCGCGTCTCCACGATGAACGATCCCTGGTCCTCGCTCGGCAGGAACCCGGTGGGTACCGCCCGGAACAACCCGCCCGTGATGAGGATCGCCGCCAGCAACAGCACCAATCCCAGCCCCGCGCGGCGCGCCAGCGCCCTGGCGACCGTGGCATAGCGGTCGCGCGCCCCGTCGATGCCGGACGAAATCTTGCCCAGAATCCCCGTCTTCGGTCCGTGATGCGGCCGCAGGACGATCGCGCACAGCGCCGGGGACAGGGTCAGCGCATTGATCGCGGAAATCACCATGGACACCGACACCGCGACGGCGAATTGCTGGAACAACTGCCCCGAAATGCCCGGGATGAAGGCCACCGGCACGAAGACCGACAACAGGACCAGCGTGATCGCCAGGATCGCGCCGGTGATTTCCGACATCGCCGCCGAGGCCGCCTGCGCAGGGCTCAGCGACGGATCTTCGGCCATCTTCGCCTCGACCGCCTCGACCACGACGATCGCGTCGTCCACCACGATCCCGATCGCCAGCACCAGCGCCAGAAGCGACACGGTGTTCAGCGAAAAGCCCATCGCCAGCATGACCGCGAAGGTGCCGACCAGCGCCACGGGAACCGCCACCAGCGGCACGATGGTGGCTCGCAGCGACCCCAGGAAGATGAACACCACCAGCACGACAAGGACGAAGGCCTCGATCAGCGTGTGCTCGACCTCCGAGATGCTTTCCTTCACGAAGGTGGAACTGTCCGAGACGATCTCGAAGGCCATGCCGGCGGGAAAGGCGGCCTGCGCCTCGGCCATCGTCGCCTTGATGGCATCGGCCGCCGAGATCGCATTGGCCCCCGGCGCCAGGTAAACGCCGATCAGCGTGGCCGGCGCTCCGTTGAAACTGGTGACCACGTCGGAATTGCGCTCGCCCAGGCTCACCTCGGCCACGTCGCCCAGCCGCACCAACCCGCCCTCGGCGGTGGAACGCAGGATGATCGCCGCGAACTCCTCGGGCGTCTCGAGCCGGCCCTTGGTCGTGATGTTGAGCTGCAGGCCCGGATCGCGCGTCACGGGCTGGCCGCCCACCCGGCCGATCGCGGCCTGCACATTCTGGCTGCGCAGCGCCGCCAGCACGTCGCCGGGCGTCATCCCCAGCGCGGCCAGCCGATCGACATCCAAGGCGATCTGCATCGCGAACTGGTTGGCCCCGAACATCGAGGCATCGCCCACCCCCTCGACCCGCTTGACGCGGTCGATCAGGTTCAGGCGGGCATAGTTGGTCAGGTCGCGCCCCTCAACCGCCTCGTCCTGCGCGTAAAGCGCGATGCCCATCAGCAGCGACGAGGATTTCTTGGCGACCCGCACGCCCGTCTGGCGCACCTCCTGCGGCAGCAGCGGTTCGGCCAGCGACACGCGGTTCTGGACGTTCACGGTGGCGATGTCGGGGTCGGTGCCGACCTCGAAGCTGATATTGAGGATGTATGTCCCGTCGGCACCCGCCGTCGAGGCCATGTAGATCATGTCGTCAACGCCGATGACCTGATCCTCGATCACCTGCGCGACCGTCTGCTCGACCACCTCCGCGCCCGCGCCCGGATAGCTCGCCACGACGGACACCTGCGGCGGCACGATGTCGGGGAACTGTTCCACCGGCATCCGCGTCAGCGCGATCAGGCCGGCAAGGAAAAGAACGATCGAGATGACCCCGGCCAGCCGGGGGCGCCTGATGAAGGTGTCGGACAGCATGGATCAGTCACCCTCGGCGGGCGCGGGCGCATCGACGGCCGTGTCGGGGCGCACCTTGTTGACACCTTCGGTGATCACCCTGTCGCCCGCCTCCAGCCCGCTGCCGATCACCGCGTAATCCAGCGCGGTGCGCAGCACCGTGACCCGCCGCATACGGGCGATGTCGTCCGCACCGACCACCAGCACGAAGGCACCCTGCACGTCGCGCTGAACCGCCTGGCGCGGGATGGCCAGCTCGCCCTCGGGTTTCTGGTACCTCAGCGTGACGCGCACCAGCTCGCCATCCAGAAGCACCCCGTCGGGATTGTCGAACCGCGCCCGCACGGTCACGCTGTCGGTGCCCGGATTGACCCGGCTGCTCACGAAATCCACGTCGCCGTCGCGATCGTAGGTCGCGCCGTTCGCCAACCGCAGCGACACCGCCGCCTCGCGCGACGCCTCGCCGCGCTCCACCCGCTCCAGGTAGGTGCGCAAGGTGGCGGTGGGCACCTGGAACTCGGCATGGATCGGGTCAAGCTGGACCAGCGTGGCCAACGCGCCCGACTGCGGCCCGACCAGCGCGCCGGGGTCCGCCGCGCTGTCCCCGATCCGCCCGGCAAAGGGCGCGGTGATCTCGGTATGGGACAGGTTCGCGCGCGCCCGCTCCAGCGCCGCCTCCATTCGCGTGACCTCGCCCTCGCGGGTGGCCAGCGTGGCCTCGGCGGCCTGCAACGTGGCCTCCGCGGCCGTGCCGCGCGATGTGAGTTCCGCCTGCCGGTCGCGCTCGATGCGGGCCAGGTCGCGCTGCGCCCGCGCCGATTGCAGGGCGCCCTCGGCCTCCTGCACGGCAGCGGCGTGGACATCCGGCTCGATGCGGAACAGCACCTGGCCCTCGGCCACCGTGTCGCCCGGCTCGAACGCCCGCTCGGTCAGAACCCCGCTGACCCGCGCGACCAGGTCGATCCGCCTGTGCGCGTCCAGCCTGCCGTTGAAGGTCGCCGTCTCCGCCAGGTCCACGATCCGCGCCGGCACCGCGACAACGGCCGGCCTTGCCTCTGCCTGGGCCCATGCGGATGTTGAAATCGACAGGAACACGAGGAAAGACGCCAGAAACTTAACCATCGCATTCCTCAAAATTGCTCGACATGAGGATTGAGTGACATCCTCGAGACTGACCGCGTCCCTTTCATAAAAGCCGCTGCAGTGGATTTCGTCCACCTTTTTGTCACCCGCGCAGGAAGAAACGTCCGGGGCAGACCCGGCGGCTTGCCGCCGCCCGGCTCCGCGCCGTCAGCCGGCCCGACACGGGGGATGGCGGGGCCGGGACTCTCCCGGCGATATTTCCCTCACACGAACGGCCCGGTCCCCTCACCCGCATTTCGAATGGCCGCAGTTCGCGCAGGTCATGCAGCCTTCGATCATCCGCATGTCGTAGCTGCCGCAGGCCGGGCAGGACGGGCCGCGCGGGGCGTCGAGGTTGACCACCGATTGCGTCGGGTCGGTCTTGAGGCCCAGCCCCTCGCCCTCCAGGAACCCGATCGAGATCATGTGCTGTTCCAGGATGCCGCCGATCGCGGCCAGGATCGAGGGGATGTACTTGCCCTGCATCCACGCGCCGCCGCGCGGGTCGAACACCGCCTTCAGCTCCTCGACCACGAAGCTCACGTCGCCGCCGCGCCGGAACACCGCCGAGATCATCCGCGTCAGCGCCACGGTCCAGGCGAAATGCTCCATGTTCTTGGAGTTGATGAACACCTCGAAGGGCCGCCGGTGCCCGTTCAGCACGATATCGTTCACCGTGATGTAGATCGCGTGGTTGCTGTCGGGCCATTTCAGCTTGTAGGTCGCGCCCTCCAGTTCGGTGGGCCGGTCCAGCGGCTCGGACATGTAGACGATCTCGCCGCCCTCCTGAGGCACCGGGGCGCCGGCCTCGCCGGGGGCCGCGTCGCTGCTTTCCGACACGCTCAGCACGCTGCCCGTCACATCGTTGGGCCGGTAGGTGGTGCAGCCCTTGCAGCCCGACTCGTAGGCCTGCATGTAGACATCCTTGAACGCCTCGAAGCCGATATCGGCGGGGCAGTTGATGGTCTTGGAGATGCTGCTGTCCACCCAGCGTTGCGCGGCCGCCTGCATCTTGACGTGGTCTTCCGGCGCCAGCGTCTGCGCGTTCACGAAATGATCGGGCAGATCGACCTCGCCGAAACGTTCGCGCCACATCTGCACGGCGTAATCCACCACCTCTTCCTCGGTGCGGCTGCCATCCTTCTGCAGCACCTTGCGGGTATAGCTATAGGCGAAGACCGGCTCGATCCCGGAACTGACATTGCCCGCATAAAGGCTGATCGTGCCGGTCGGCGCGATCGAGGTCAGCAGCGCGTTGCGGATGCCGTGCTCGGCCACCGCCGCGCGCACGTCCTCGTCCATGCCTTCCATGTTGCCCGAGGCCAGGAACGCGTCGCGATCGAACAGCGGGAAAGGCCCCTTCTCGCGGGCCAGCCCGACGCTGGCCAGATAAGCCGCCCGCGCGATCCGCTTCAGCCAGGCCTCGGTCTGCTCGGCCGCCGCGTCGCTGCCATAGCGCAAGCCCACCATCAGCAGCGCATCGGCCAGCCCGGTGACGCCCAGCCCGATCCGGCGCTTGGCGGCGGCCTCGCGCGCCTGCGCCTCCAGCGGAAAGCGCGACGCATCGACCACGTTGTCCATCATCCGCACGGCGGTGGCCACCAGATCGTCCAGCGCCTCTTCGTCCAGTGCGGCGCCCTCGCCGAACGGGTCGCGCACCAGCCGCGCCAGGTTGATCGAGCCCAGCAGGCAGGCGCCATAGGGCGGCAGAGGCTGTTCACCACAGGGGTTGGTGGCGCTGATCGTCTCGCAGTAATTCAGGTTGTTGGCGGCGTTGATCCGGTCGATGAAGATCACGCCCGGTTCGGCGTAATCATAGGTCGCCTGCATGATCGTGTTCCACAGGTCGCGCGCCTGCACCGTCTTGTAGACCTTGCCGCCGAATTCCAGGTCCCACGGCCCGTCCGCCTTGACCGCCTCCATGAAGGCATCTGTCACCAGCACCGACAGGTTGAACATCCGCAACCGGGCCGAATCCGACTTGGCGGCGATGAACTCCTCGATATCGGGGTGATCGCAGCGCATCGTCGCCATCATCGCGCCGCGGCGGCTGCCCGCGCTCATGATGGTGCGGCACATCGCGTCCCACACGTCCATGAAGCTCAGCGGCCCGCTGGCGTCGGCGGCCACGCTTTTCACCTCGGCGCCCCGCGGGCGGATCGTGCTGAAATCGTACCCGATGCCGCCGCCCTGCTGCATGGTCAGCGCGGCCTCCTTCAGCATCTCGAAGATGCCCCCCATGTCGTCGGGAATCGTGCCCATCACGAAACAGTTGAACAGCGTGACGCTGCGCCCGGTGCCCGCCCCGGCGGTGATCCGCCCCGCCGGCAGGTATTTGAAATCCTCCAGCGCGGCATAGAACCGCTCTTCCCAATGCGCCGGGTCGTCCTCGACCGCGGCCAGCGACCGCGCGATGCGCCGCCACGTATCCTCGACCGTTTCGTCGATGGGCGTGCCGTCGGCCTCTTTCAATCGGTATTTCATGTCCCAGATGGATTGGGCGATGGGCGCGGCGAAACGGGTCATGGGCAGCGATTCCTGAAACTGAGGGGAAACACACAATAGCTTGAAGCCCGACGCATTTCCACTACCCTATCTGGCCAATCCTGGGGAATCGCACGCCATGGCGAAACTGCATCTCATCAAGCTCAGTGTCGGATCGGACAGCGTGGACAGCATGATCCGCTGGCAGGCCTCGGCGCGGGCGCAGGGGCCGGACGGCCTGCCGCGCCACGTCACCCGGATGTGGCCCAAGCGCGCCGATGAATTGCTCGATGGCGGCTCGATCTACTGGGTGGTTCAGGGCCTGGTGCAGGCCCGCCAGCGCCTCCTGCGCTTCGACGAGGTCACGGGCGCCGACGGCATCCGCCGCTGCGCCTTCGTGCTGGATCCGCAGGTGATCCGCACCACAACCGCGCCCAAGCGCCCGTTTCAGGGCTGGCGCTACCTGCAGCCCGAGGATGCCCCCGCCGACCTGCCCGCGCACCGGCAATCCGAAGACAGCCTGCCGCCGGACCTGTCGGCGGCGCTGGCCGATATCGGCGTGATCTGACGGGGCGTTCACGCGCTTTTGATGCGCCCGGGCCTCCACGGCCCAAAACTTTGGAAAATCGGCATTTTTTGGCTCACGCCACCCCGCCCTTGCGGCGGAACGGCGCCGCCCCGCCGCGACCGGCTTGAACCCGGGGCGCAGCCGGACCACATCCGGGGAACCGAGCAGGACACACCTGCCAACGGGTGATGCCGGGTCACCGCACCCGGCAGGATCAAGGAAACAACGCCCGCACGGACGCGGACGTGACAGGACAAGAAAGAGGTTAGAGATGTTCAAGCAAGGCTCCATGATCGCGGCCGCGCTGGCCGTGGCCAGCGCCCCCGCTTTCGCCGGATCGGCCAGCGAACCGGCACCCGAC
>JAASSQ010000327.1 GCA_021767845.1 Roseovarius sp.
GGCGTTCAGGGGCCATGACGCGGTCTGGGATTACATGCCGGTCGGGCCGTTCGGCACGCAGGCCGACTTTGCCGATTGGGTGGCGAGGGCCGCGCCGCAGACCGACCCGCTGTTCTACGCGATCCGGGACAGGGATCGCGGCACCTGGGGCGGGGTGGCCTCGTTCCTGCGCATCGCCCCCGAGGCGGGCACCATCGAGGTCGGCTTCATCGCGATGGCCCCGGCGCTGCAACGCACCCGCGCCGCGACCGAGGCGATCTTCCTGATGATGCAATGGGCCTTCGACGCGGGCTACCGCCGGTTCGAATGGAAATGCGACGCGCTCAACGCGCCCTCGCGCCGGGCCGCGCGGCGTTTCGGTTTCGCCTTCGAGGGGGTGTTCCGGCAGGCCACGGTGGTCAAGGGCCGCAATCGCGACACCGCGTGGTTCGCCGTGATCGACCGCGATTGGCCCGCCCTGCGCGCCGCCTTCCGCAAATGGCTCGACCCGGCCAATTTCGACGCGGACGGCCGGCAGAAACAGCGCCTCAGCGACCTGACCGCGCCGATCTCCGCGGCCGGCGAGGCCGAGGCGGCGCGGCTCTGACGCCGTGCGCCCCGCAGGCCCCGCTCAGATCGCCGCGCGATTGCCGATCCGGTCCTGCATCAACGCCTCCAGCCGCGCCAGCACGGCGGTATCCTCGCCGGGGCCGCCGTCGCGCCGGCTGCGCGCCAGGGCTTGCGCGGCCTCGGCCAGCGGCCCGTCCTGCGCCGAAAGGGCGACACCGTTCAGGAACTGCGCCACGTAATCCAGAACCGGCCCGTCGCGCCCATCCTCCAGCAGGTCCGCGACATGCGCGATGTCTTCGCGATAGGACGCGGTGTCGGGAAAGATCGGCTGGTCCTGCACCGGGCGCGGGCCTTGCGGCTGGCGCTCGGGCGGCAGGTTCGACAGCACCGCCTGCTGGAACCGCGCCAGGCTGTCCAGCGGCTTGACAAGGCAGCCATCCGCCCCCGCCGCCATCGCCCGGTCCAGCGCGTCGTCGTCGCCGCTCAGGGCCAGGATCACGCCGATGCGCGGGCGTGCCGCGCCCAGCTCCTCGATCAGGTCCAGCCCCGATCCGTCGGGCAGGCCGATATCCACGACGATCCCCGAGGGGCGATAGACCTGAAGATGCCGCCGCGCCGATTCCAGGCAGTCGGCCCGGCGCAGGCGCGCCCCGCTGCGCACGCACATCAGGCGCATCGCCTCGCAGGCAAAGCGGCTGTCCTCGACCAGCAGAAGGGTCAGGCCCAGAAGCGGGCGGCGCGGCGTGGGCAGCCCGTGGGGCAGGGCGGGAATGCGATCGTCCATCGTGTTCGTCCTCCGGCAACTGTGATCCCCTCAAGGCTAGGCCGATCCTGGCTAACGATCGGTTAATGCACGGGTTGCGTCCCCCTGTCGCTTGTCAGGGGCGGCGCGCGCCCTCATAACGGTTTTGAAAGATTGCCAAGGAGCTTCCCCATGATCGGACGCCTGAATCACGTCGCCATCGCCGTCCCCGACCTCGAGGCCGCGGCCGACCAGTATCGCAACGCGCTCGGTGCCAAGGTCGGCGCTCCGCAGGACGAACCCGACCACGGCGTTACGGTCATCTTCATCGAACTGCCCAACACCAAGATCGAACTCCTCTACCCCCTGGGCGAGGACAGCCCGATCCAGGGCTTTCTCGACAAGAACCCGTCGGGCGGCATCCACCACGTCTGCTACGAGGTCGAGGACATCATCGCGGCGCGCGACAAGCTCAAGGAAAGCGGCGCGCGCGTGCTGGGAACCGGCGAGCCCAAGATCGGCGCGCATGGCAAGCCGGTGCTGTTCCTGCACCCCAAGGATTTCCAGGGCACGCTGGTTGAGCTGGAGCAGGTCTGATGAGCATCGCCTCGGCCATCGTCCTGTTCCTCGTCATCTGGTTCCTGACCTTCCTGATCGTCATCCCGATCCGTATCCAGACGCAAGGCGACCTGAACGAGGTGGTGCCCGGCACCCATGCCGGCTCGCCCGAACATCACCACCTCAAGAAGAAGGCCTGGATCACCACGGGCATTTCGGCGGTGCTGTGGATCATCATCGGCGGCACGATCATTTCCGGCGTCATCTCGGTGCGCGACGTGGACCTGTTCGAACGGATGGGACCGGGCTCCAGCATGTGGTGGAGCGAGACCGAAGAGGGCGACGCGGCGCCCGCCGACTGATCCGGTCTTCGTGTCTTTCGCGGCGCAGCGGTTTGTGATGAACCGCCGCGATTTTCGTACCAATCCCACCGCGCGCCCTGTTAACCTTCGGGCCTGCGGTGGGAAATACCGACGCGATACCGACGTAATACCGACGTGAAACCGATCGCGGTTTGGCCTTGTTAACCAGCCATTTCAGCCGATTCGCCCGATCTGTTAACGAGTCGGTGAAAAATATGTGTGAAAGTGGCGGCCCCGACGATGGGCACCACGAGGTTCAGGATCGGCACCGTCAGCGGCACCGCCATCAGCACCCCGGCCATCCAGATGGTTGCCCCGTGCCGCTTGCGCAGCTCCGTGGCCCGGCTGCGGCCGACCCGCCGCATGGCCGCCACGGTGAAATACTCCCGACCCAGGAGGAACCCGTTGACCGCGTAGAACACAGGCAGGCCCGCGACCGGCAGGATCAGCGTCAGCAAAAGCGCGACCACGTTCGCCCCGATCAGGACGCCCATGGCCGACAGCCCGTCAAGGATCTCGTCCTTCACTGGCGGGCCGGCCACTTTCGGCAGTGACGGGTAATGCCGCTCCTCCACCGCCTCGGCCACCTCGTCGAGGAACATCGAGACAAAGGCCGAAGCCACCGGAATCATGAGGAAAAACGACATCACGGTCATCAGCGCGACAAAGGCCCAGCTCAGGACGTTATCCACCCACTGCACCTCGCCCAGAAGCGGCAGGGTGACGGCGTCCCCCACCAGCCAGCCGATGCCCCAGACCAGAACCGCCGTGATCGCGGTCA
>JAASSQ010000072.1 GCA_021767845.1 Roseovarius sp.
ATCAAGCCGGTCTGGGATCTGTGGCGCAGCGTGACGCAGGATTTCTTTGCCACCGCCAGTTTCGGCATCGTCGCGAACGAGACCTATGCCCGCGGCATCCGGCATTACCTGGAAGGCGACCTGGGCCTGCCCTGCGCCTTTGCCGTGGCGCGCAGTGCCGGGGCCAAGACCAACAACGAGGAGGTCCGCGCGATGATCGCGCGCGACCGGCCGCTGATCCTGCTGGGGTCGATCAACGAAAAGATCTATCTGGCCGAAACGCAGGGCGGGCACGGGCCGCAGCCGGCCTTCATTCCCGCCAGCTTCCCCGGCGCCGCGATCCGGCGGGCCACGGGCACGCCGATGATGGGCTATGCCGGGGCGACCTATCTTTTGCAGGAGGTGTGCAACGGCCTCTTCGATGCGCTGTTCCACATCCTGCCGCTGGCCAGCGAGATGGACGCGGCGGCCGCCACGCCCACGCCGCTGCGCCGCGATTTTCCATGGGATGACGATGCCAGCCGCGAGCTTGACCGCATCGTGGCGCAGCATCCCGTGCTGACCCGCATTTCCGCCGCCAAATCCCTGCGCGACGCCGCCGAACAGGCCGCCTTGCGGCAAGGGGCCGAGCGCGTGGTGCTGGAAACCGTTCAATCCCTGTCGCCCGAGCCGCGGCAGGCCACCCCGGTTCACAAGGAGGACTGACCCCATGACCGACATCACGTCAAACCCGCCGCTGCGCAGCCCGCATGGCCGCCGCCGCAACGTGGAATTCAAGGTCTATTTCGCGACGATCTTCATCGTGGCGCTGCCCTTCGCGACCGTGCGCTACCTGCGCGATATCGCCCGGTTCCGCACGCTCAACCTGCGCGGCCCGCTGGCCCGCGCCTGGGCCGAGGCGGACCGGACGACGCCGTTCATCTTCTCGGCCTGAGCCCGCGTGGCCGGTGACCCGAGATCCGAGCTGCCTGCCCGCAAGGGCAGACAGAAACCTGAGGGACCGTGAAGGCCCCGAAGGCACCCGGCCGCGGGGTTCGCGGCGTCAGCATAACGTTCCGGAGGAAAGTTCATGGCTGATAAATCCGACCTGTCCTTCACAGGTCTCACAGACGAACAGGCCCAGGAACTGCACTCGGTCTACATGAGCGGCCTTTGGCTGTTCACGCTGATTGCAGTGGTCGCGCATATCGCGACCTTCATCTGGTTCCCGTGGTTCTGAGGAAAGGGTTGAGACATGGCTAAATTCTACAAGATCTGGCTCATTTTCGACCCGCGCCGCGTTTTCGTGGCGCAGGGCGCGTTCCTGTTCCTGCTGGCGGCGATGATTCACCTCGTGCTTCTGAGCACCGACGGTTTCAACTGGTTTGAAATCGCGGCCGCCAAGTACGATCGCTGATCGCTGACCGGAAAGCATCGCTGCGGGCGGGGTCGCCCCGCCCGCGGCTACCACAAGTTTAGATCCGGCTGGCTGTGGGCCCCGCGCCCGGCAGGCCGCCCATTTCGGAGGCTGCGAAAATGGCTGTGCTCAGTTTCGAACGAAAATACCGGGTCCGCGGAGGGACGCTGATCGGCGGCGATCTGTTCGACTTCTGGGTCGGGCCGTTCTATGTCGGCTTCTTCGGCGTCACCACGGCGTTTTTCGCCCTGCTGGGGACGATCCTGATCTTCTGGGGCGCCGCGAACCAGGGAACCTTCAACCCCTGGCTCATCAACATCGCGCCGCCCGACCTGAAATACGGGCTGGGCATGGCGCCGCTGATGGAGGGCGGGCTGTGGCAGATCATCACGATCTGCGCGCTGGGCGCCTTCATCAGCTGGGCGCTGCGCGAGGTCGAGATCTGCCGCAAGCTGGGCATGGGATACCACGTGCCCTTTGCCTTCAGCGTCGCGATCTTCGCCTATGCCACGCTGGTGGTGTTCCGCCCGCTGCTGATGGGGGCCTGGGGGCACGGCTTTCCCTATGGCATCTTCAGCCATCTCGACTGGGTGTCGAACACCGGCTACGCCTATCTGCATTTCCACTACAACCCGGCGCATATGCTGGCGGTGACGTTCTTCTTCACCACGACGCTGGCGCTGGCGCTGCATGGCGCGCTGATCCTGTCGGCGGCCAATCCCGAGAAGGGCGAAGAGGCCAAGACACCCGATCACGAGGACACGTTCTTCCGCGATTTCATCGGCTATTCGGTGGGCACGCTGGGGATTCACCGCGTCGGCCTGCTGCTGGCGCTCAATGCCGGGTTCTGGTCGGCGGTCTGCATCATCATCAGCGGGCCGGTCTGGACCAAGGGCTGGCCCGAGTGGTGGAACTGGTGGCTCGAGCTGCCGATCTGGCCCTCTCAGGTGGGGATGTAAGCAATGCCCGAATATCAGAACATATTCACGCAAGTTCAGGTCCAGGGCCCGCCCGAATGGGGCATGGACAACGAGAACAACATGGCCGAGGAACGGATGCTCAAGCCGTTCTTCAGCCGGCTGGTCGGCTGGATCGGCAATGCGCAGATCGGGCCGGTCTACCTGGGCTGGACGGGGTTCATCAGCCTTGTCACCGGGGTTTTGTGGCTCAACATCATCGGGTTGAACATGCTGGCGCAGGTCGGCTGGTCGATCCCGGAGTTCCTGCGGCAGGGGTTCTGGCTGGCGCTGGAGCCGCCGGGGCCGGAACACGGGCTGTCGATCCCGCCGCTGGACGAGGGCGGCTGGTACATCATCGCCAGCTTCTTCCTGCTGGTCAGCGTCTGCACCTGGTGGCTGCGCTCCTACCTGCTGGCGCAGCAGCACAAGATGGGCAAGCATGTCGCCTGGGCCTTTGCCAGCGCGATCTGGCTGTTCCTGGTGCTGGGCCTGTTCCGCCCGATCCTGATGGGGTCGTGGTCCGAGGCGGTGCCCTATGGCATCTTCCCGCATCTCGACTGGACCACGGCGTTCTCGATCCGCTACGGCAATCTTTATTACAACCCCTTTCACTGTCTTTCGATCGTGTTCCTTTACGGCTCGGTCCTGCTGTTCGCGATGCACGGCGCGACCATCCTGGCCGTGACCCGCTTTGGCGGCGACCGCGAGCTGGAACAGATCTACGACCGGGGCACCGCCAGTGAACGCGCCGCCCTGTTCTGGCGCTGGACCATGGGGTTCAACGCCACGATGGAGGGCATTCACCGCTGGGCCTGGTGGTTCGCGGTGCTGACGCCGATCACCGGCGGGATCGGTATTCTTCTGACGGGAACGGTCGTCGATAACTGGTTCATCTGGGCCCAGGAGCATCACTTCGCGCCGATGTACGACGGCTCCTACGGTTACGAGAGCTACGGGTCTTACGAGGCCTTCATCGGACAGGAGGACTGACGCATGTTTCCCGAATGGTTCAGCAAATGGAACAGGGACAACCCCACCGACATCTACCGCCCGGCGATCATCATCGGCGCGATCGGTGCGGCCGTGTTCGGGGCCACCATGCTGGTGGCCTGGGGGCAGCCCTTCGCCACCGACAGCATGCAGACCGGCCCGCGCGGCACCGGCATGTCGGTGCCCGAGTTCAAGTCCGACCTCGCCACCCCTGACCCCTCGATCGAACTGCTGATCGAGGACCCGCCCTTCATCCCCGAACCGGGCGAGGCGCTGGCCGGCGACATCTACGAGAACGTGCAGGTTCTGGGCGGTCTGACGGATGCCAATTTCAACCGTCTGATGGCGGCGATGAGCCGCTGGGTCGCACCCGAGCAGGGCTGTGCCTATTGCCACGGCGACGGGGCGCTGGAGACCTATGGCGAGGACAACCTTTACACCAAGGTCGTCGCGCGCCGCATGATCCAGATGACCCAGGCGATCAACGAAAACTGGGCCGGTCATGTGAACGCCAACAAGGAGGTGGGCGTGACCTGCATGACCTGCCACCGCGGCCAGAACGTGCCAAGCGACATCTGGTTCAAGCTGGGCGACGTGAACGAGGCCGCGGATGGCTGGGCGGCGAACCAGAACCGGGTGACGCCGCAAAGCCAGTACACCTCGCTGCCCTCGGACGCTTTGGAGAAATACCTTCTGGATGGCGAGGTGATCGGGGTGCACGACCTGGCCAGCCGGGTCGAGGGCGTGCCGGGGCAGGACGGCTATCCCGGCATCCAGCAGGCCGAGCGGACCTATTCGCTGATGAACTATGTCAGCAACTCGCTGGGGGTGAACTGCCTGTTCTGCCACAACAGCCGCGCCTTCTATGACGGGGCGGAAGTGACGCCGCAATGGGCCACCGAAAGCCTGGGCATCCAGATGGTGCTGGAGATGAACAACGACTACCTGGTGCCGCTTCGCGATGAATACCCGCCCGAACGGCTGGGGCCGGTTCATGCGGATGCGCCCAAGGCCGCCTGCAAGACCTGCCACAAGGGCTATCAGCAGCCGCTGCAAGGCGCGAACGTCATCGCCGACTGGCCGGAACTGGCCACCACGTCGGGCACGCCGGATTACGGCAACTGACCAACCGGGGCGGCGCGTCTGCCTGTGCCGCCCCGCACACCATCGCGCCGCCTGCGCGCGGCACCTGTTGCGCGGGCGACGCCAAAACCACCCTGAAGGGGGATTTGCGATGCCCAAGGATACGCCCGACACACCGCTTCTCGACCGCGTCGCCGGCCCCTCGGACCTGCGGCAGATGCCGGACCGTGACCTGGCCCGCCTGGCGGACGAGCTGCGCGCCGAAGTGATCGACGCCGTCAGCCAGACCGGCGGGCATCTTGGATCGAGCCTCGGGGTCGTGGAACTGACCGTGGCGCTGCACGCCGTGTTCAACACGCCGATGGACAAGCTGATCTGGGACGTGGGCCACCAGTGCTACCCGCACAAGATCCTGACCGGGCGGCGCGACCGCATCCGCACCCTGCGGCAGAAGGACGGGCTGAGCGGCTTCACCAAGCGGTCGGAATCGGTGCATGACCCGTTCGGTGCGGCGCATAGCTCCACCTCGATCAGCGCGGCGCTCGGTTTTGCCGTGGGCCGCGACATGGGCCAGCCCACGGGCGATGCCATCGCCGTGATCGGCGATGGCGCGATCAGCGCCGGTATGGCTTATGAGGCGCTGAACAATGCCGGTCACGAAGGCCGCCGCCTGTTCGTGATCCTCAACGACAACGAGATGAGCATCGCGCCGCCCGTGGGCGCGATGTCGTCCTATCTCAGCCGGCTTTACGCGCATGAGCCGCTGGCGCGCATGGCCTCGCTGGCCGAGGGGTTCCAGGCCGCGATGCCCCCGCCCATGCGCGAAGGCGCGCGGCGCGCGCGCCAGCTTGTGACCGGGTTGACCGGATCGGGCACGCTGTTCGAGGAACTGGGGTTCCAGTATGTCGGCCCGATCGACGGGCATGACATGGACCAGCTTCTGCCCGTTCTGCGCGCGGCGCGCGCGCGGGCCACGGGGCCGGTGCTCATCCATTGCTGCACGGTCAAGGGCAAGGGCTATGCCCCGGCCGAGACCAGCGCCGACAAGTACCACGGCGTCGCCACGTTCGACGTGGAAACCGGAACCCAGACCAAGGGGCAGGGCGGCGCGCCCTCCTACACCTCGGTCTTCGGGCGGGCGCTGGCCGATCAGGCGGCGCGCGATCCCGACATCGTGGCGGTCACCGCCGCGATGCCCGCCGGCACCGGCGTCAGCGCGATGGCCGAGCGGTTCCCCGACCGCGTCTTCGACGTGGGCATCGCCGAACAGCACGGCGTGACCTTCGCCGCCGGGATGGCGGCCAGCGGGTTGAAGCCCTTTTGCGCGATCTACTCGACCTTCCTGCAGCGCGGCTATGACCAGGTGGTGCATGACGTGGCGCTTCAGGGCCTTCCTGTGCGCTTCGCCATCGACCGTGCGGGCCTTGTGGGGGCCGATGGCGCCACCCATGCGGGCGCGTTCGACATCGGCTACCTGTGCAGCCTGCCGGGCTTCACTGTGATGGCCGCCGCCGACGAGGCCGAGCTGACCCACATGGTCGCCACCGCCGCCGCGCATGAAACCGGGCCAATCGCCTTCCGCTATCCGCGCGGGGCGGGCAGGGGCGTCGATCTGCCCGAGCGCGGCACGCCCCTGCCCATCGGCAAGGGACGGGTGCTGCGCGAGGGCGGGGAGGTCGCGATCCTGTCCTTCGGGGCGCATCTGGGCGAATGCATTGAGGCCGCCGACCTGCTGGAGCACGAGGGGATCGGCGTGACGCTGGCCGATGCGCGTTTTGCCAAGCCGCTGGACACGGATCTCGTTGAAACCCTGGCGCGCGATCACCGGGTGCTGGTGACGGTCGAGCAGGGGGCCGAGGGCGGCTTCGGCTCGGTCGTGATGCACGCGCTGGCCCGCGCGGGGGCCTTCGACCGAGGCCTTGCGATCCGCGCCATGTGCCTGCCCGATCGCTTCATCGACCAGGCCAGCCCGGCCGAGATGTATGCGGATGCCGGAATGACCGCCGCCGACATCGCCGCCACCGTGCGCGGCGCATTGGCCCGCACTGGCCGGGTGGTGCCGCTGGCGCTGGCCGAATAGCCAGCCACCGGGCCACCAACGAAAAACGCCGCGCCGGGGTGCCCCCGCGCGGCGTTGCGTCGTTTTGAAGCGGGTCAGCTTACATGCTGTCCGGGCCGACCGAGGCCAGGTACGCCCACAGGTTCACGGCATCCTCTTCCTTGCGGACCTTGTAGGTCATCTTGCCGCGCCCGTCCTCGCCGGTGTATTCCTTGAGCCAGTCGGTGGGTTCCTGCACGTAGCCCACGAAGCTTTCCTCGTCCCAGGCCAAGCCCTGTTCACCGGCGGTGACCAGCAGGTCGGAATAGCGGAAATCCTCGACCGATCCGGCGGTGCGGCCGACGATGCCGTAAAGGTTTGGGCCGACGCGGCCGCCTTTCACGATGTCGTTGCCCTCGTTGTCGGTGATCATGTGACAGGACTTGCACTGGCGGTATGCCTTTTCCCCGGCCTCGGGATCGCCGCTTGCGTGATCGTCGGCAAAGGCCGGGGCGGCCAGGGCGGCCATGGTCAGGATCGTCGCGAATTTCAGTTTCATCTGGAACCTCCAGGGTTTGGTTTCCGAATTCGAGTTAGCGCGCGTCAGGTCAAGTCAACCTCATCGCGAAGGCGATGTCCAACGGATAGGTAGAATCAGGCGACGGCATGCGCAATGGCGCATTGCTTCCACAGCACGGTCAGCGCCTCGACAAGGTGGTCTATATCCGCGTCCGAGTGCAGCGGGCCGGGGGTGAAGCGCAGACGCTCGGTCCCCTTGGGCACGGTGGGATAGTTGATAGGCTGCACGTAGATGCCCCAGTCGCGCATCAGGATGTCGGCCAGCATCCGGCATTTGACCGGGTCTTTTATCATGACGGGGATGATGTGGCTGGGATTGTCGAGATGCGGGATGCCGCGCCGGTCCAGCGCGGCCCGCAGCCGCGCGACGCGCGCGCGCTGCGCCTGCCGCTCGCTGTCCGACGCCTTGAGGTGCGCGATCGAGGCCTGCGCCGCCGCCGCCACCGCCGGGGGCAGGGCGGTGGTGAAGATGAACCCGCTGGCGAAGGAGCGGATGAAATCGCACAGCGCCGCCGACCCGGTGACATAGCCGCCCATGCAGCCATAGGCCTTGCCCAGCGTGCCTTCGATCAGAGTGATGCGATCGGCCAGGCCCAGTTCCTCGCTCACGCCCCCGCCACGCGGCCCGTAAAGGCCCACCGCGTGCACCTCGTCCAGATAGGTCATCGCGCCGTGTTTCTCGGCCACCTCGACGATCTCCTGCATCGGGCAGATGTCGCCATCCATGGAATAGACCGATTCGAAGGCCACGATCTTGGGGGCATTGGCGGGCAGGGCGGCCAGCTTGCGGTCCAGGTCCTCGGGGTCGTTGTGTCTCCAGATCACCTTCTGCGCGCGCGAATGGCGGATGCCTTCGATCATCGAGGCATGGTTCAGCGCATCGCTCAGGATCACCGCGTCGGGCAGGCGGCTGCCCAACGTCGAAAGCGCCGCCCAGTTCGACACGTAGCCCGAGGTGAACAACAGCGCCGCCTCCTTGCCGTGCAGGTCGGCCAACTCGCGCTCCAGCAGCACGTGGTGATGATTGGTGCCCGAGATGTTGCGCGTGCCGCCCGCGCCCGTGCCGCATTGGTCGATCGCGTCCTTCATGGCCTGCCGGACGACCGGGTGCTGGCCCATGCCCAGGTAATCGTTGGAACACCACACCGTCACCTCATCGGGCGTTGCGTCGTCATGGCTGCGCGCCCTTGGGAACTCCCCGCAGCGGCGTTCCAGCTCCGCGAAGATGCGGTAGTTTCCTTCCTCCTTCAGCGCATCGAGCTGCGCCGCGAACATGGCGTCAAAATCCATGATGTCCCTCCGGTCGTGTCGTCTGTTGCTTGTGTTTGGGCGCCGGAAGCATCCAGCGCCAGAGTTTCGCATCGGGCAGCGGCAGCACCATCAGCCAATGCTCCAGCAGCGCCAGCAGCGTGATCGCGCCCAGCAGGGCATAGCCCGCAACCTCCGCGCCCGTCGTGGCCGCCAGCAGCCGCTCCAGCCAGCAGGCGGCGGCAAACGTCAGCGCGGTGATCGAGATCGGGAAGACCCAGTTCAGCCGCGAGATGCGGAAATGGCTGGCCAGGTGGCCCAGCGCCTCGGGCAGGAACTCGGTATTGATCCGCGGCACGCCGAAATAGAGGTTCAGCTTGGCCGAGATCCGCGCGAAATAAAGCGTCGTGAAGGTCCAGAGCCCGACGCCGTTCTCCGGCCCGGCCCCGTAAAGCCAGAGCGCCACCACCACGCCGGTCAGCAGCATCTCGTGATAGGCGATGGTGCCCCAGGCGCGGATGAACCGCTCCCATTCGGGCAGGTTCTCGGGGCAGGCATGGGCGTTGGGTCCGGTGATCGCGCCGGTCAGAAAGGCCAGCTCGATCCAGCCCCAGACCCCCAGCGCGGCCAGGAACGCCCAATAGGCCGCCGCCGCCGTGCCCCCGTCCAGCGTCGCGACATAGCCCCAAAGCCCGAGCGCCAGCACCGGCAGGCTGGCCCATGTGAGCCGCATGCGCGCCCGCCGCCCGCCGCATTCGGCATGGCGCACGGCCATCAGGATCGCCCCGGTGGAAAACCACCAGACGAAGAGCGCGAAAAGCGCGGCGATCCAGGGCCCGCTCACCGGCCCGTACCCGGTTTCTTCTTGGAGGAAATACCCCGGGGGGCGCGGGGGGCTGGCCCCCCGCACCGGTCGGTGCGGACCGCACCGAAACCGCGCATCAGTAAACCGGCTCCAGCCGGGGGCTGGCAGGCACCTTGTGCCGCTTGGCCGGGATGAAATAGAGCCCAACAAAGGCGCTGGCCGCCCGGGCCTGCGCGCCCAGCCGCCGCAGCAGCGCGCCGGGCCCGCGGCCCTCTTTCGCGGCCGCCAGATCGGCATTGGCGCGTTGCAGCTTCTTCAGGCCGGCGGCCCAGCGCGGGTGCTCGATATCCAGCGTGATCGGGAAGATCTGCGTGCTGAGCGCGCTGGTCTTGGTGAAGACCTCGTGCGCATACCAGTCTGGATCGACGCCAAGCGCGGCGTGGAAGGCCGGGCGCTGGTGGTCGCGCACATACATCGTGGCGTAAACGGCGGTCAGGAAGAACTTGATCCACCATATGTTGCGCCCCGATGTCAGCTTCGGGTCGGTCTTCATCAGCAGGGCAAAGGCCTCGCCGTGGCTGAACTCGTCGTTGCACCACTCGCGGAACCACTTGAAGATCGGGTGGAACCGATGCTCGGGATGCGCCTCGAGATGGCGGAAGATGGTGATGTAGCGGGCATAGCCGATCTTTTCCGACAGGTAGGTGGCGTAATAGATGAACTTGGGCCGGAAATAGGTGTATTTCTTCTTCTGCGTCAGGAACCCGAGGTTCACCGCCACGCCCGCCTCGCGCAGCGCGTCGTTGATGAAGCCCGCGTGCCGCGCCTCGTCGCGCGCCATGAGCTGGAAAAGCTGCGTGATGTCGGAATTCGACCCGCGCCGCTTCATCTCCTTGTAAAGCACGCAGCCCGAAAACTCGGCCGTGCAGGACGAGATCAGGAAGTCGATGAACTCCTTTTTCAGCGCCGGGTCCATGCCCTCCCAGTCGATATGGTCCCAGTCCTCGTTCTTCCTGAAATGGCCCTTGTTGGGGTCGGCCACCATCTGCGCGATGAGCGCATCCCAGTCCTCGCGCACCGGGCTGACGTCGATCGCGTCCAGTTCGTCGAAATCGGTGGTGTAGAACCGCGGGGTCAGCAGGGTGTTCTGCATCGCCAGGTCGGTCGCGGCCTTGCTGTCGAATTTCGCCTGTTCGGCTTGCAGCGCCAGGCTTTCCTCGGCGGTGGTGGCGTCGGCGGTGTGTTCGGCCTGCACGTTCATAGCGTCACCTCCTCGGAAAAGGAGAACTCGCAGAGCTCCATCACCTCGAAATCGCCCGTGAGCCGCGTCCAGAGCCGTTCGAGCCGCGAGGCGCGCAGGATCGTCGCCTGCCGGTCCTCGGTCACAATCTCGCCGAAGGGGGCCATGATCTCGGGGCCCTGGACCTTCACTTCGTCACCCGGATGGATGACGGCCCCGTTGTTGAAGCGCACATGCGCGTGCAGCGACTCGAACCTGTGACTGATTTCCACAGTGCACGGCGCGTGTTCGATATCCTTGGTCAGCCATCCCATTGCTGGCCTCCTTTCCCTATTGTGCCAGCAGCCGCGCGAAGGCCCTGGCGTTATCCGCGCCGAATCCCATTAAATCGGCGCTCCAGCCTGTGCTGGGGTCTTGGATCTCGACCCGGCCGGTGTCGCGGTGGATCAGGATCACCGGCCCGTCGGGGGCCACGCGGTGCTTGGTGCGTTCGCGCTGGATCACGCGCCAGACACCGGAAATGAAGCCGCCCTCTTCGGGCGTGAGATCGGCCAGAACGCGCCCGTCCGGGGCGCGCACGGTGGCCGATCCGGCCATGTCGCCCGACAGGATCAGTGTGCGGCTGGCCACGATCTCGCCCTCGGGCGGGGTCGCGATCAGCGGACGGTCGGTCAGCCGCGCCCAGGCGACCAGGACCAGCACCGCCATCACCAGCCCCAGCATCGCGCGGGTCATGGCGCGCGGGATCAGCTCGCGGTCTTTGTCTTGCGGTGTGCGCGGGCGGGGGTGGATCTCGATCTGGGTCATGTCGGTCCTCGGGTCATCATTCGGCCGCCACGGGGGCCGTGGCGGGCCTGCGTTCCACCTGCGGGGTGGCGACGCGCGCCTCGGCGGCCTCGGCCAGCAGGCGGGCGACGGTTTCGGCCTCGGGGATGCAGCGCAGCGCGGGTTGTGTGCGGCGGATCGCCCAGGGGCGCACATGCGGCCAGCACACCAGGTAGCTCAGCCGCGTGTCGCCCATCAGGTCCAGCGCGATGGTGCCGGTGCCGCCCCGGCGCAGGTCCAGATCGGCGTTGCGGATCTGCGTGAACGGCAGGTTCAGCGTGACGGTCAGCGCCGCGCCGATCCGCATCGCCACCCGGCGGTTGGTGATCGTGTAAACGGTCGCGCGCGCCTGAACGGCCCCCACCACCAGCAGGATCGCGCAGACGATCCCGCCCAGGATGATGAACGGAAACGAGGCGCGAAAGGCGCTAGCCGCGCTGACCTGGTCCATCAGCGTCAGGTACCGCCAGCCCGCCAGCGCCACGAAATAGCCCGCCACCCAGGTCAGGTTGAGCGACTCGCGCGCCAGCGCCCACCAGTTCGGCCGTCCCTGCCACAGGATATGCTCGCCCTCGGGCGGGCGTTCGGGCAGGCCCTTCACGGGCTCGGCGGCGAAATCGTCGTGGTCGTGGGACATGGCAGCCTCCTGTGTCTCAGCCCAGTTGCGGTTCCAGCCGGGCGTCCGAGGCATAGAGCGTGCCCCCGGCGTAGTAGCCGCAGATCTTGTCTTCCTCGAGCATGGTCACCTGGTTGGGCGAGGCGTGCTGCGGCACGCCCGCGAAATGCTTGCCGAAGATCGAGCGGATCTTCACCCGGTCGCGGCGGATGCGCGCCATGGTCAGCGGCACAAGGCGCTTGCCGCCGCCCAGCTCGTCGTTCAGTTCGATTTCCAGGTAGCGGACCAGCTGTTCGGGCTCGTCCACCCACATGTCGGTGACGCGGCCCACGATCTCGTCGTCGCCGGCCATCACCGGCAGGCCGCGCGGATCGCGGCCGGCGGCGACGTGGAAATGCTCGGTCGCGGCCATCGGCACGATCTTGGGATGGCCCTTGCCGTCCAGCTCCGGCATGTCGCGGCGCGGCGCCCAGGAGGCCGGGCCGACGCCATCGGCCATCGGATCGCCCGTCGG
>JAASSQ010000328.1 GCA_021767845.1 Roseovarius sp.
CGCCTGCCAGACCGCCTCCTGCAATTCCACCAGCACCAGCGCCGTGCCCGGCCGTTCGGGCACCGGCCTGCCCTGCGTCGCGCGCACCATGTGCCGCGACGCAACCCAGGCCCAGAGCGCAATCACACCCATCCCGATCGGAATCGCCGTCCAGATCATGCGCCTTTGCCCCCGTCTTGCCCGCCCCGCGTCATTACCCCTGCTCCTGCCCCTTTCCCTGCGGTTATTCCGCCATGGCCGACACAATTCCGCGCACCCGGCTTGATCCGTGTCAGGGCGCTGTCATACCGATCGTGTAGCACGAGCCCGACCCAAGCACACGCAAGGAGCCCCCGGATGAACGCCCCGCTGGAAAATGTCACGGTTCTCGATCTCACCCATGTCCTGGCCGGGCCTTTCGCGGCGATGACGATGGTCGATCTGGGCGCGCATGTCATCAAGGTCGAACGCCCCGGAACCGGCGACGACACCCGCGCCTTCCCGCCCTTCAAGGACGAGCGCAGCGCCTATTTCGCGGCGCTGAACCACGGCAAGCAGTCGATCGCGCTCGACCTCAAGGCCGAGAACGACCGCGCGCTCTTCGAGCGCTTGCTCGCGCGCGCCGACGTGCTGCTTGAAAACTATCGCCCCGGCACGATGGAAAAACTCGGCTACGGCTGGGACACGCTGCACCCGCGCTTTCCCCGCCTGATCTACGGCGCGGTCAGCGGCTTCGGCCATACCGGGCCGGACGCGCTGCGCCCGGCCTATGACATGGTGGTGCAGGCGCGCGGCGGCGTGATGTCGATCACCGGCGAGAAGGACCGCGAACCGGTGCGCGTCGGCGCCAGCATCGGCGACATCGTGGCAGGCATGTTCATGCTGCAAGGCGTGCTGGCCGCGCTCTACGAGCGTGAACATACCGGGCAGGGCCGCAAGGTCGATGTGGCGATGCTGGACAGCCAGCTCGCCATCCTCGAACACGCCATCGCGCTCACCTCCGTCACCGGCACGCCGCCGGGGCCGTCAGGCGCGCGCCACCCCTCGATCACCCCGTTCGAGACCTTCCACGCCTCCGACGGGCTCTTCGTGATCGCGGCGGGCAACGATGTGCTGTTCCGGCGGCTCTGCGACGCGCTCGGACTGCCGCTGGCCGACGACCCGCGCTTCGCCACCAATCCCGCGCGCTGCGAGAACGCCCGGATGCTCAAGCGCCTGATCGAGGCGATCACGCTGGACCAGCCCAAGCACCACTGGATCTCGCTGCTGGAAGACGCCGGCGTGCCCACCGGCCCGATCCAGAACGTGGCCGAGGTGATGCAGGACCCCCAGATCCTCGCGCGCAACATGGTGGTGGACGTGCTCGACGCCCAGGGCCGTCCGGATTTCACCGCCGCCGGCAACCCGATCAAGCTCAGCGGCACCGAAGACCGCACCACGCGCCGCCCGGCCCCCGATCTCGACGGCGACCGCGCCGCGATCCTCGACTGGCTGGAGAAACCGGACGGCTGACCCCCGGTTTCTTCTTGGCCCCAATACCCCCGCCGGAGGCGCCGCGCGCATGGCGCGCGGCTCGGGAGTAAGGCCGCCGGCCCCGGATGCCGCGGGCGGCTCATTTTCTGACGGTTGCAGGCTGTCCCCCGTTGCCGGTTGCCTTATGTTGGCCCTGCGGACAACACGATCGCAGCATGAGGATGGCCCAGCATGGCGCAAGACCCCCTTGTCGTTTTCACGCCTTCGGGCAAGCGTGGCCGGTTCCCCGCGGGGACCCCGGTGCTGACCGCGGCGCGGCAACTGGGCGTCGATCTCGATTCGGTCTGCGGCGGGCGCGGCATCTGCTCCAAATGCCAGGTCACGCCATCCTATGGCGAGTTTTCCAAGCATGGCGTGACCGTCCATGACGATGCCCTGTCCGATTGGAACAAGGTCGAGGAACGCTATGACCGGAAACGCGGCCTGAAACCGGGGCGCCGGCTGGGCTGCCAAGCGCAGATCATGGGCGACGTGGTGATCGACGTGCCCCCCGAAAGCCAGGTGCACCGCCAGGTGGTGCGCAAGGCCGCATCGGCCCGCGTGATCGACATGGACCCGGCCACCCGGCTCTATTTCGTCGAGGTCGATCAGCCCGACATGCACGAACCCACCGGCGATCTGGAACGCCTGGCGCGCGCTCTTCGCCGCGAATGGGGCATCCCCGCCATCCGCGCCGACCAGTCGCTTCTGGCCAGGCTCCAGCCGGTGTTGCGCAAGGGCGCCTTCCAGGTCACCGTCGCGCTGCACAAGTCACACGTGGACGAGGTGCACCAGGTGCTGGAAATCTGGCCCGGCCTGCACGAGGCCGGCTTTTACGGGCTGGCGATCGACCTCGGCTCCACCACCATCGCCGCGCATCTGACCGATCTCGACACCGGCGAGGTCAAGGCCAGCTCGGGCATCATGAACCCGCAGATCCGCTTCGGCGAGGATCTGATGAGCCGGGTCAGCTATTCCATGATGAACCCCGGCGGCGACCGCGAGATGACGGCGGCGGTGCGCGAGGCCATCGACACGCTCTGCGCGGACATCGCGAAAGAGGCCGGGATCGACCCCGCGCTGATCCTTGAAACGGTATTCGTCTGCAACCCGGTGATGCATCACCTTCTTCTGGGCATCGACCCGGTGGAGCTGGGGCAGGCACCCTTTGCGCTGGCCACCTCCGATTCCATCTCGATGCCCTCGCGCGCGCTAGACCTCTCGTCGATCAACCCGCGCGCGCGGACCTATATCCTGCCCTGCATCGCGGGGCATGTGGGCGCCGATGCGGCCGCCGTGGCCCTGTCGGAAGAGCCGGGCAAATCCGAAGACCTCGTCCTGATTGTGGACGTGGGCACCAATGCCGAGATCCTGTTGGGCGACACCTCGCGCGTGCTGGCCTGTTCCTCGCCCACCGGCCCGGCCTTCGAGGGCGCGCAGATCAGTTCGGGCCAACGCGCCGCGCCCGGCGCGATCGAGGCGATTCGCATCGA
>JAASSQ010000329.1 GCA_021767845.1 Roseovarius sp.
AGAACGACTATGGCCGCTACCTGAAAAGCCGCCTGCGGTAAGGCGGCTTTCCGGGGTCTTGCGCTGGGGACGGGGTGCGGCCCTAGCTGGCCGGAACCATCAGCCCCTCGGCCTCGATCCGCTTTTGCGCGGCATCCAGCGCGGCGGTGGCCCGGTCGATCAGCGTGTCGATTTCCGGCTTGGTGATGACCAGCGGCGGCGAGATCACCATGCGGTCCCCCACATGGCGCATCACCAGGTTGTTGGCGAAACATTCCTCGCGGCAGATCAGGCCGGCGGTGCCCGGATCGGCGGCGAAGCGGGCGCGGCTGGCCTTGTCCGGGGTCAGCGCGATCGAGCCCATCAGCCCGGCGATCTTGGCCTCGCCCACCAGCGGGTGATCGGCCAGCGCCTCCCATTTCCGGCGCAGGTAGGGCGCGATCTCGGACCCGGCGCGATCCACGATGCCTTCCTCCTGAAGGATGCGGATGTTCTCCAGCGCCACGGCGCAGGAGACCGGGTGCCCCGAATAGGTGTAGCCATGCGCGAAATCGCAGTCGTTCATCACCTCGGCCACCTCGTCGCAGACCAGCGAGCCGCCGATCGGCGCGTAGCCCGAGCTGAGCCCCTTGGCGATGGTCATGATATGCGGGCGGATGCCGTAGCTTTCCGAGGCGAACCACTGCCCGGTGCGGCCGAACCCGCAGATCACCTCGTCGGCGATCAGCAGGATGCCGTACTTGTCGCAGATGCGCTGGATTTCCGGCCAGTAGGTCTCGGGCGGCACGATCACGCCGCCGGCGCCCTGCACCGGCTCGCCGATGAAGGCCGCGACCCGGTCCTGGCCCAGTTCGAGAATGGCATCCTCCAGCTCGCGGGCGCGGGCGAGGCCGAACTCCTCGGGCGTCATGGCGCCACCCTCGGACCACCAGTCGGGCTGGTTGATGTGGTGCACGTCCGGGATGGGCAGACCGCCCTGCGCGTGCATCGCCGACATGCCACCCAGGCTGGCACTGCCCACGGACGAGCCGTGATAGGCGTTCTTGCGGCTGATGATGACCTTTTTCTCGGGCTTGCCCTTCTGCGCCCAGTAGGTGCGCGCCATGCGGATGTTGGTGTCGTTCGCTTCAGACCCTGATCCGGCGTAAAACACGTGGTTCAGGTCATGGGGCGCCAGTTCGGCCAGCTTGTCGGCCAGCGCGATGGCGGGGACATGCGTGGTCTGAAAGAAGGTGTTGTAATAGGGCAGTTCCTTCATCTGGCGCGCGGCGGCCTCGGCCAGTTCGTCACGGCCATAACCGATATTGACGCACCACAGGCCCGCCATCGCATCGAGGATCTCGTTGCCCTCGGAATCGGTGAGCGTGACACCCCGGGCGCGGGTGATGATGCGCGCGCCCTTGCGGCCCAGCTCGTTGCCGTGGGTGAAAGGGTGCATGTGGTGGGCCGCGTCCAGCGCCTGCAATTCCGCCGTGGGCATGTGATTGGTGATCAGCGTCATGATTGAACCTTTCGCGCGAGGAAAAAGCCGCCGCGCGCCATCGCGCGCCGCCGTCGCAGACAGAATATGATCAAATTATCGCATGTCAATCGAATCAGCGGCCGGGGCCGGGCGCCTCGAAGGATTGGCGCACCTGCTCCATCCCCTGGATAACATCCTCGCGGATGGCGCGGGCCGCGGCCTCGGAATCGCGGGCGCGCATCGCGGCCAGCAGATCCTTGTGCTTGTCGGGCAGGTTCTGGGTGCCCAGCCGCCCGCAGACCACCCGCAGCGACGGGCCGAACCGCAGCCACAGACCATCGGCCAGATCGGCCAGAATGGGGGCCTCGGCAAGGTCGTAAAGACGCTTGTGAAAGCGGTAGTTCAGCTCCAGATAGCCGCGCAGATCGCCCCGGCGAATGGCCTCGTCCAGGGTGGCGTCCATCTCCTCCAGATCATCAAGATCCCGGGGCGTGGCGCGCTGCGTGGCCAGCAAGCTCAGATGCGGGTCAAGCCATTGGCGCGCAAGGATCAATTCGCTGATGTTGTCGGCCGTCAGCAGCGGCACGCAGACCCGCCTGTTGCCCTGGAATTCCAGCGCCCCTTCCGAGATCAGCCGGCGAATCGCCTCGCGCACCGGGGTCATCCCTGCGCCCAGCCGGTCGGTCAGCCCCTGGATCGTCACCGGCTGCCCCGGCGCCAGGTCGCCGAACAGCACCAGGTCCCGCAACCGGCGATAGATCAATTCATGCGCCGGCAGGCGCGCCGCATCCGGGGCGGGATTGGTCAATTTTCCGGCAGCCTTGTTCATATTCCGGGCCTCCTCCCGCGCCGTCGCAACAACCGACCTTGCGAGTTTAGCGGGTGCGTGAAAACATTGCCATATTGCCATGCGCGGATTTTTTTGATCAAATTCGCGGACAAGGCAGGAAAACGTGCCGAACCAACGGGAGATCACGATGCGAAAGCTGATTCTGACGACCACCGCCACCCTTGCCCTGGGCGCGGCCAGCGCCACGGCCGAAGAGGTGCGGGTCTACAACTGGTCCGACTATATCGACGAAGACCTGCTGGCGCAGTTCGAGGAAGAGACCGGGCTGGACCTGGTCTACGACGTCTTCGACAGCAACGAGGTTCTGGAAACCAAGCTGCTGGCGGGCGGCTCGGGCTATGACGTGGTCGTGCCGTCGGGCACGTTCCTGCAACGCCAGATCCAGGCCGGCGCGTTCCAGAAGCTGGACAAGTCGAAACTGCCCAACCTCGACAACATGTGGGAGGTGGTGCGCGAACGCACCGAGGCCTATGACCCGGGCCACGAATATTCGATCAACTACATGTGGGGCACCACCGGCATCGGCGTGAATGTCGGCAAGGTGAAGGAAGTTCTGGGCGAGGATGCCCCGATGAACAGCTGGGCGCTGGTCTTCGAGCCGGAGAACATGGAAAAGCTGGCCGAATGCGGCGTGCATTTCCTGGATGCCCCGGCCGAGATGATCCCCGCCGCGCTGAACTAT
>JAASSQ010000073.1 GCA_021767845.1 Roseovarius sp.
TGCCGTCATCGGCAGCGCGGGGCGAAACGCCGCCCAGGTCTGGCGCGCAAGATCGGCGTCGGTCAGCCGCCAGACCTGCACTGGGCCGCCCGCCCGGAGGCCCGCCAGATCGGCGCTCAGCCGGTCGTGACGCGCCAGAACCTGCCGCATGGATTGCGCGCGGGCGCGGGCCATGCGGCTGGTGCCCTCCTCCATGTCGCGCAGCGCGGCATCGCGCGTCAGGCCGAGGGCGGCGGCATCGGCATCGAACCCGGCCACGACCGCGCGCAACTCTTCGACCGCGCCGGACAGGCGCTGCGTGTATTGCTGGGAAAACGCGGGGTATTGCGACAGCCCGACCGCACCGGCCAGACCGCCCGCAACGGCGATCGCTTTCAAGAACATCTGCCTGCCTCGTTTCTTTTTCCGTTCAGTATAGCAGGCAGATGACCAATCCCATACTCCCTTTGCAGGCCTCAGCCGAAGACACCGCCCGTGCGGTGCGACTCGTATATTTTCGCAATCTTTTCAATGGCCTGTTCGGGCGGCAATTCCTCGCTTTCGCCGCTGCGGCGGCTGGTCAGCTCGACCACGCCGTTCTTCAGGCCGCGCGGACCCACCGTGATGCGCCACGGCAGGCCGATCAGATCCATCGTGGCGAACTTGGCACCCGCGCGCTCGTCGGTGTCGTCGTAGAGCGGCTCCAGCCCAAGCGCCTCGAGCGAGGCATAGAGAGACTCGCAGGCGGCGTCGGCCTCGGCATCGCCGGACTTGAGGTTGACGATACCGACATGAAAGGGCGTCACGCCTTCGGGCCAGATGATGCCACGGTCGTCGTGGCTGGCCTCGATGATCGCGCCGACAAGGCGGCTGACGCCGATGCCGTGGCTGCCCATGTGGACCGGCACGGTGTTGCCGTCGCGATCCTGAACGGTGGCGCCCATCGGTTCGGAATACTTGGTTCCGAAATAGAAGATCTGCCCGACCTCGATGCCCCGGCCCTGGCGGCGGCGCTCTTCGGGGACGCGCTCGTGGAACACGGCCTCGTCATGGGTGTCGTCGGTGCGCGCGTAGCGCGAAGTGAACTCCTCCATCACCGCGCGGCACTGGTCGGCATCGTCATAGTCGATCTCGCGGTCGCCAAAGCGCAGGTCGGTGATCTCGCTGTCATAGAACACCTCGGACTCGCCGGTATCGGCCAGCACCAGGAATTCATGGGTGTCGTCGCCGCCGATCGGGCCGGATTCGGCGCGCATCGGGATCGCCTGAAGCCCCATGCGTTCGTAGGTGCGCAAGTAGCTGACCAGGTGCCGGTTATAGGCGTGCAGCGCATCCTCGCGCGTCAGGTCGAAATTGTAGCCGTCCTTCATGTAGAATTCGCGACCCCGCATCACGCCGAAGCGCGGGCGGATCTCGTCGCGGAATTTCCACTGGATGTGATAGAGCGTCAGCGGCAGGTCCTTGTAACTGCCCACGTGGCTGCGGAAGATGTCGGTGATCAGTTCCTCGTTGGTCGGCCCGTACAGAAGGTCGCGCCCGTGCCGGTCGGTGATCCGCAGCATTTCTTCGCCGTAATCGTCATAACGCCCGCTTTCGCGCCACAGGTCGGCCGATTGCAGCGTCGGCATCAGCATCGGGTTGTGCCCCGCGCGGATCTGCTCCTGGTGGACGATGTTTTCCAGCTTGCGCAGCACCTTGAAGCCCAAGGGCAGCCACGAATAGATGCCCGCGCTGGACTGCTTGATCATCCCGGCGCGCAGCATCAGGCGATGACTGGCGATCTGGGCCTCGGCGGGCGTTTCCTTGAGAACGGGCAGAAAATAGCGGCTCAGGCGCATTGGGGTGTTTCCCTTGGTCATCATGGGTTTTCCGCGATCTAAAAGAATTCGGCGAGGGGGGCAATCTTTGGCCGCGAAAATGTGTTTGACCGGCCAGTCAATCAAAGACACCCTGCGCCGCACCGCGACAGGAGGCCACGCATGACCGACACGATCCTTGAACCCGCCCGCCGCGTGCCGGTGGTGCATGAAACCGATGTGCTGGTCGTGGGCTCGGGCCCCGGCGGGCTGGCGGCGGCGCTGGCCGCGGCGCGCTGCGGGGTCGAGGTGACGTTGCTGGAACGCTTCGAGATCGAGGGGCGCCGGCAGGCCATGCACGCCATCGACGCGCTGCGCGCCTACACGCCGGGCTGCAACGGCGCGCGGCTGCGCAATTTCGGCATGTCGATCGGCATTCGGGACACCCGCAAGATCGACGCGATCTACAACATGACCGAATCCGACGTGCGCCACGAGGGCCGGTTCGAGGACAGCATCGGCATCTACCCCGAGTTCATCTACGGCTACGGCGTGCTGATCCTGCCGACCACCGGGCGCTACATGCAGATCCCCTATCGCTCGATGCTACCCAAGCGCATCGACAACCTGCTGGTCGCGGGTCGCGCGACGGGCGGCGACCGGATCGCCCATGCTGCGACCCGCAACATGGCCTGCTGCGCGGTGTCGGGCCAGGGCGCGGGCGTTGCCGCGGCGCTGTCGGTCAGGCACGGCACGGGGCTCGGGTCGGTGAACGTCGCGCAGCTTACGGACACGCTTGACCGGCAGGGTGTGCGGCTGCATTGATCCGCGCAACACCCCGCGCCGGGGCGATTTCTTGCATCAGCCGCTTGAAAGCGGCGGGATCATGGGTGATGTAGCTTGAGGTGACCGAGGACGCGACATGGCCCTGCCCGTCAAAGATCAGATGAAATACTGGGGGATCGCCTCGGCGGTCTTCCTGGTCGTGTTGTGGTTCCTGGGCGACGTGATCCTGCCCTTCGTGCTGGGCGGCGCGATCGCCTATTTCCTCGATCCGGTCGCCGACCGGCTGGAGCGGCTGGGCACCTCGCGGGCCGTGGCGGTCACGATCATCACGCTGGTCGCGCTGCTGGTCTTCGTCGTCATGGCGCTTCTGGTGATTCCCACGCTGGTGCATCAGGCCGTGACGCTGTTCGACACCGCACCGCAATTCTTCAACCGGTTCCAGCAGGGGCTGACCGAACGCTTCCCGTCGCTGGTGGATGCGGATTCGACCCTGCGCCAGTCGCTGACCGCCGTGGGCGAGACGATCCGCGACCGGGGCGGGCAATTGCTGGAATCCGTGCTCAGCTCGGCCGCCTCGCTCATAAACGTGGTGCTGCTCTTCGTGATCGTGCCGGTGGTGGCCTTCTACCTGCTCTATGACTGGGACCGCATGATCGCCTCGATCGACGAGATGCTGCCGCGCGATCACGCCCCGGTCATCCGCAAGCTGGCGGGCGACATCGACGACATGCTGGCCAGCTTCATCCGGGGCATGGGCACGGTCTGCCTGATCCTGGGCACCTATTACGCGGTGGCGCTGATGCTGGTGGGGCTGCAATTCGGGCTGGTGATCGGCGCCGTGGCCGGGCTCATTACCTTCATTCCCTATGTCGGCGCGGTGGTCGGCGGGGCGTTGGCCATCGGGCTCGCGCTGTTCCAGTTCTGGGGCGACTGGGTGTCGGTCGGGCTGGTGGCGGGCATTTTCGTGCTGGGCCAGGTGGCCGAGGGCAATTTCCTGACCCCGAAACTGGTCGGCGGGTCGGTGGGCCTGCATCCCGTCTGGCTGATCTTCGCGCTGTCGGTCTTCGGCGCGCTGTTCGGCTTCGTGGGGATGCTGGTGGCCGTGCCGGTGGCCGCCGCGATCGGGGTGATCGCCCGCTTCCTGATCTCGCAATACATGGACAGCCGGCTCTATCGCGGCCTGTCCGGCCTGGACGAGTGATGCCCGAACAACTGAGCTTCGACCTCCCCGTGCGCGAAGCCCTGGGGCGCGACGATTTCTTCGTCTCGCCGGCCAATGCCGAGGCGGTGGCGATGATCGAGGGCTGGCAGGGCTGGCCGGCGCGCAAGCTGATCCTGATGGGCCCGGCGGGCGCGGGCAAGACCCACCTCGCCCATGTCTGGGCGGCGCTGTCGGGTGCACGGATCGTGAAGGCGCGCGATCTCGCCGGGGCCGACATCCCCGATCTGGCGCGCGGCGCCATCGCGATCGAGGAGTGCGAGGCGATCGCGGGCGACCGCGCGGGGGAAGAGGCGCTGTTCCACCTGCACAACCTTGCGCTGGCCGAAGGGCAATCGCTTCTCTTCACCGCGGCCCGCGCGCCGCAGCACTGGGGCCTTGTGTTGCCCGACCTGGCCAGCCGGATGCAGGGCACCCCCGCCACGCGGCTGCGCGAACCCGACGACGCGCTTCTGTCGGCGCTGCTGATGAAGCTGATGGCCGACCGGCAGCTTTCGCCCTCGCCCAACACGATCCCCTACCTGACACGCCGCATCGACCGCTCTTTCGCCGCCGTCCGCGACGTGGTGGACCGGCTGGACAGGCTGGCGCTGGCGACGGGGCGGCCGATCAACCGGACACTGGCGGCAAAGGTGCTGGACAACTGATGCGCGCGGCGTCAGACTCCGTCACCTTCCCGTTACACGTCAACGCCATAAGGCCCGCATGAACACCGCAGATTTCCTGAAATCCCCGATGCCCGCGCCCGTCGATCTGCCCGAGTTGGACCGCGACGGCCCCGCCCGGTTCTACAACCGCGAGCTTAGCTGGCTGGGCTTCAACTGGCGTGTGCTGGAAGAGGCCCAGAACCCCCGCGTGCCTCTGCTGGAACGGCTGCGATTCCTGTCGATCTCGGCCACCAACCTCGATGAATTCTACAACGTGCGCGTGGCCGGCCTGCGCGAACTGGCCCATGCCGGCAACACCACGCCCGCCGCCGACGGGCTGACCCCGGCCGAACAGCTTCTGCTGATCAATGAAAACGCCCGCAACCTGCTGGGCGCACAGCAGAAAACCTATGAATCCCTGCGCCGCGAGATGGAGGACGAGAACATCTCGATCCTTGAGATCGACGGGCTCGGCGATGCCGACCGCAGCTATCTGGACGACGTGTTCCTGAACAAGGTGTTCCCGGTGCTTTCGCCTCTGGCGATCGACCCCGCGCACCCCTTCCCCTTCATCCCCAATCTCGGCTATTCGCTGGCGCTGCAACTGGAACGCAAATCCGACAAGCGACCGCTTCAGGCGCTGCTGCCGATCCCGCAACAGATCGACCGCTTCGTGACCCTTCCGTCCGAGCGCGGCACGCATCGCGTGATCCGGCTGGAAGAGGTGCTGCTCTTGCATCTCGACAGCCTCTTTCCCGGCTACAAGTACAAGGGGCATTGTTCCTTCCGGGTGCTGCGCGACAGCGATCTGGAGGTCGAGGAAGAGGCCGAAGACCTGGTCCGCGAATTCGAGGTCGCGCTGAAACGCCGCCGCCGCGGCGAGGTGGTGCGGATGAAGATCTCCTCGGGCGCCCCCGAGGCGCTGCGCCGCGTCATCATGGACGAGTTGCACGTCACCCCCGACGAGGTGGTCGAGGTGGACGGCATGATCGGTCTGGCCGATCTCAAGGAACTGGTGCTGGATGACCGGCCCGACCTGCTGTGGCCGTCCTTCACCCCGCGCGTGCCCGAACGGGTGCAGGACCATGACGGCGACATGTTCGCCGCGATCCGGCAAAAGGACATGCTGTTGCACCACCCCTATGAGACCTTCGACATGGTGGTGCGATTTCTTGCGCAGGCCGCGCGCGACCCCAACGTGGTCGCGATCAAGCAGACGCTGTACCGCACCTCCAAGGACAGCCCCATCGTCAGCGCGCTCTGCGAGGCCGCCGAGGATGGCAAATCCGTCACCGCGCTGGTCGAACTCAAGGCGCGGTTCGACGAGGCCGCCAATATCCGGCAATCCCGCCGGCTGGAACGCGCCGGCGCGCATGTGGTCTATGGCTTTCTCGACCTCAAGACCCATGCCAAGATTTCCACCGTGGTCCGGCGCGAGGGCGACAGCCTCGTGACCTATACCCATTACGGCACCGGCAACTACCACCCGATCACCGCCAAGATCTATACCGATCTCAGCTTCTTCACCTGCGATGCCAAGCTGGGCCGCGACGCGACCAAGGTGATGAACTACCTCTCGGGCTACGCGCAGCCCGAAAAGCTGGAAAATCTCGCCATCTCGCCCATCACGCTCAAGCCGCGGCTTCTGGACATGATCGCGGCCGAGGCCGAGAACGCGCAGGCGGGCAGACCGGCGGCGATCTGGGCCAAGATGAACGCGCTGATCGAACCCGACGTGATCGACGCGCTCTACAAGGCCAGCCAGGCGGGCGTGCGCATCAGCCTCGTGGTGCGCGGCATCTGCGGGCTGCGCCCCGGCATCAAGGGGTTGAGCGAGAATATCCGCGTCAAATCCATCGTCGGGCGGTTCCTGGAACATTCGCGCATCGTCTGTTTCGGCAACGGCGCCGAGCTGCCGTCGAAAAAGGCGCGTGTCTTCATCAGTTCCGCCGACTGGATGGGCCGCAACCTCAACCGCCGCATCGAAACGCTGGTCGAGATCGAGAACGCCACCGTCAAGGCGCAGATCGTCAGTCAGATCATGGCCGCCAACATGGCCGACGTGGCCCAGTCCTGGGTGATGGCCCCCGACGGCACCTTCAGCCGCGCCGAGGTGGCCGAGGGCGAGTTTGCCTTCAACTGTCACCGCTTCTTCATGGAAAACCCGTCGCTCTCGGGGCGTGGCTCGGCCGGGGCATCGGACGTGCCCAAGCTCACCCATACCGAGGATTGAGACCGGCAAGATCCTGCCGACAAACCGGCCCGCATGATGACATGCGCGCCCCGCGCCTCCACGTGGATGGGAACGAAAGGAGGCACACCATGCTTGGATGGGCACTGACATTTCTCGTGATCGCGCTGATTGCCGGTGTGTTCGGCTTTGGCGGCATCGCCTCGGCCTCGGCCGGGATCGCGCAGATCCTGTTCTTCATCTTCATCGCGCTCTTCGTCGTTGCGATGATCGTGCGCGCACTCAAGGGACGGCCCCCGATGTAACCCCGCGGGCCGCCCTGCAATCGGGCGATTGACCCCTGTTGCGGGCTGTCGCATACAGGGCGCACGAACGACCCGAGAGGCACATGGACGGCACGAACGATCCCGCGCAGGACGATGGCGGCCCCTTCGGCCGCCCCCTGTTCGACAAGCCCTCGGCCCGCGCGCTCAGCCGCGTGGGCGTGGTCGATGTCGGCTCCAACTCGGTGCGCCTCGTGGTGTTCGACGGCGCGGCGCGCAGCCCGGCTTATTTCTACAATGAAAAGATCATGTGCGGCCTCGGCGCCGGCATGTCCGAAACCGGGCGGCTGAACCCCGAGGGCCGCACGCGGGCGCTGGCCGCGCTCAAGCGGTTCAGGCTTTTGGGCGACGGGATGGGCACCGGCCCGCTGGTCGCGGTGGCCACGGCGGCCGTCCGTGACGCCGAGGACGGCCCCGAGTTCTGCGCCGAGGTCGAACGTGAAACCGGCATCCGCCTCTGGGTGATCGACGGGCGCGAAGAGGCGCGGCTGTCGGCGCAGGGCGTTCTGCTGGGCTGGCCGGGGTCCTACGGGCTGGTCTGCGACATCGGCGGCTCGTCCATGGAACTGGCGGAAATCGACGGCGGCACGGTGGGCAAGCGCATGTCCTCGTCGCTCGGGCCGTTCAAGCTGCGCGACCTCAAGGGTGGCAAGAAGGCCCGCAAAGCCGTCATAAAGGACACGCTGGCGGGCATGCGCAAGGAACTGGGCCAGCAGGAAAACCGCCTGTTCCTTGTCGGCGGCTCGTGGCGGGCCATCGCCAAGATCGACATGGAGCGGCGCGGCTATCCGCTTCACGTCCTGCACGAATACCGCATGACGCCCAAGGCGGTGCGCGAAACCGCGAAATACATCGAAAAGACCGACCTGGAAGAACTGCGCAGCCGCGCCGGCGTCTCCTCGGCCCGCGCCGCGCTGGTGCCTTACGCGATCGAGGTGCTGAAAGAGGTGGTCAAGACCTTCAAGCCGCGCGACATCGCGATTTCCAGTTACGGCATCCGCGAGGGGCTGCTGTATGAGCAGATGCCCCAGCAACTGCGCGATCGCGACCCGCTGATCGAATCCTGCCGCTTCGCGGAGACCAAGGATGCCCGCCTGCCCGGTTTCGGCCGCGTGGTCTATGACTTCATCGAACCGCTGTTCAAGACCGCGAAACCCGACCGCCGGCGCATCATCAAGGCCGCCTGCCTGCTGCATGACGTGTCGTGGCGCTCGCATCCCGATTACCGGGCCGAGGATTGCTTCGACAACGCCACCCGCGCCAACCTGGGCGGGTTGAAGCATTACGAACGGATCTACCTGGGGCTGGCCCTTCTGCACCGCTATTCCAACAAGCGTGAAGGCACCCGGTTCGAGGATCTCTACGAGCTGATCGACGAGAAGGACGCCCGCGAAGCCGAAGTTCTGGGCAAGGCCATGCGCTTTGCAGCGATGCTGTGGCTGCGCAAGGATGCGAAGCTGGGCAAGCTGAAATGGTATCCCAAGAAGAAGGTCCTGGAGCTCAGGCTCTCGCCCGAGGCCGCACCCCTGTTCGGAGAGGTGGCCGAGGCGCGCTTCCAGTCGCTCGCCGCCAGCCTTGGCGCCGAACCGCTCATCAAGACCGCCCGCGCCTGACCGGGATCAGATCTCGACCTCGCCCTCGTCCAGCGGATCGTCCTTCAAGTCCTCGGGCGTCTTGCGGCGCAGGATGATGTCGCCATTGGGCAGCATCTCGGGCGGATGATAGGCGTTCAGATCGTCGATCTTGCCCATCAACTCGCCAAAGGCCGGTCCCATTTCCTCGACGAAGCGGCGCAGATCGGGGCCCATGTCCTCGGCCAGATCCCGCAAATCGCGCATCGCGGGCTCCATCTCGCGCATGATGCCTTCCATGAACATCTGCGCGCCCCGCTCCATCAGCGACAGCCCGTCGCCGGTGTCCTGGCCTTCCTCGGCAGAAAGCGGAAAGGCCAGCGCGGCGGCCGTGGCGGCGATCAGGGCAAAGCGTTTCATGGGACGAATATAAGCCCCCGTGCCGCGAATTTAAGTCACAAGTCGATGTCCATCGTGACCGGGAAATGATCCGACGCGGTCAGCAGCGCCTCGCGCAGCTCCGGCACGTGCAGGCATCCGGGATCGTCGAACGGGTGCCAGATCCGCCAGACCGGCGCTTTCGCGGCCAGATCGGGCGAGACCAGGATATAATCCAGAAGCGCCTGGAGATACCGCTGTTCCGCAGCCAGGTAGAACCGCGCGGTGGCGGTCATCGCCCCGAGCCGCCGTGTCAGGGCACGCCGCGCGTGCGGATCGTAGAGCCGCAGGCCGGTGTCGGCCCCCTCGCCCATCACGATCTCGACCGAGGATCGCCCGAACAGGTGTTCATATTCGTCCAGCCCCGGTCCGTCATTCAGATCGCCCAGTACGATCAGCGGCTCGCCCGCGCCCAGGTGCTGCTCGACCCGGCGGCGCAGCCAGACCGCCTGCGCCAGTTGCTTGCGCCGGTTGGCGATCGCCACGCGCATGATCCGGTCGCGCGTCCGCGCGCCATGCGGCGCCTTGGATTTCAGATGGGCCCCGATCATGCGAAAGGCCACACCCGAGGCGGTCTCGCAGGCCAGTTCCAGCGGCGGCTTGGAAAATTCGACCCGGTCCTCGGTCGCGTCGATATCCAGATCGATGCGGAACACCCCGTCGAACCGCGGCGCCCCGTCATCCCCCTTCTTTCCGGTGATGTCGCCCTGCGGATCGTGCCGGCAGGTCAGCACATCGGGATCGTAAAGCAGCGCGATTTCCTGCTGCGTGGCGTTGGCAAACCCCGTCACCGCACGGCGCGCCCGGATCTGGGCGAACTCCGCAAATCGCTCCAGCGCCCCCACCGTGCTGCGGTGGCCATTCTCGTCGGGCGCCTCGATCACCATCACCGCATCGGCATCGAGCGCGGTAAAGACGATGCCCAGCGCCGCCAGCTGATCGGCCCGCGTCACATCGTGCCGCCCCGACCAGTCCCCATCGGCCAACAGGCCGCCTTCATCATCGAACAGCGCGTTGAACCACTCGACGTTATAAGTGGCGATCCGCACGCGCGGCGTCCTCGCTGATTTCTTCCCAGGCGCGGTTGATGTCCACCATCCGCTTTTCGGCCAGCTTGATCGCCTCTTGCGGCACGCCCCGCGCGATCATCCGGTCGGGATGGCTGTCGCGCACCATCTTCTGCCACGCCTTGCGTATCTCGGGCAGCGGCGTGTCGCGGGTGACGCCAAGGATGGTATAGGGGTCGGGCTTGGCATCGGGCACGAAGCGGCTGCGCAGGGCGCGGAACTCGCTTTCATCCAGGCCGAATATCTCGGCCACCCGACGCAGGAAGGCATCCTCGGCGGGATGATAGGTGCCATCGGCCATGGCGATATGAAAGAGCCCCTCCATCAGGTCGCACAGCGTGTCGTCCTGCCCGTCGAACATGCGCTTGATCCGCGTTGCGTAATCGGCGTAGCCCGCCACGTCCTGCCGCGCCAGGTTGAAGACCCGCGCGGCGCCTGCCTCGTCCTCCTGCGCGATCTGGAACACCTCTCGAAAGGCCGTCACCTCGTCGCGCGTGACCAGCCCGTCGGCCTTGGCCATCTTCGCGCCCAGCGCGATCACCGCGATGGTAAAGGCCACGCTGCGCTCGGGCGGGCTGCGCAGCTTGTCGAAAACGGCGCTCAGGCTCTCGCCCTTGGCCAGCGCCGAGACCGCTTCGGTTATCCGTGTCCAGATCGACATCCGCTCAACCTATCCGTTTTGGCGGTCCCTGTCACAGGACACCGACTACAACCGCTTCTGCAACAGGATCAGGTCCAGCCATCGGCCGAATTTCCACCCCACCTGCGGCAACACCGCGACGCGCGCATATCCCAGCCTTTCATGAAATGCCACCCCGCCGGGGTTCTCCCCGCTCACCCCCGCCAGCATCGAGTGCATGCCCGCCGCGCGCGCATGATCCTCCAGCGCCAGCAGAAGCTCGCGGCCAATCCCGCGCCCCTGCGCCGCGGGGCCAAGGATGATCGAATGCTCGGCCGTGCGGGCATAGCCCGGCCCGCTGCGGAACTGGCCGTAGGCGGCGAACCCCAGGATCTCCCCCGCCTCCTCGGCCACGAGAAAGCCATGCGCCGCCGCCCGGCGCGCGGCGATGTCGTCGGCAATGGCGGCGGCGGTTTTCTCGCGGCTGTCGAAGGTGATCGCGGTGTCGCGGATCACCAGGGTCCAGATCGCGCAGATCGCCGCCGCGTCCGCCGCCCCGGCGGGCCGCAGGATCATTCCAGCACCCGCACCCCGCCGGGCGTGGCGATCTCGGCCCGCAGCCCCGGCGCCCCGGCCTCGAACGCCACCCGCTCGTCATGCAGCACCGGCCGCAGCGCGTCGGTCAGCGCTGTCGCCTGCGGATGCCGCACCACCAGCCGCGCCAGCGCACAGCCCGAGGCCGCCAGCCGCGCGGCCGGATGCGCCGTGCCATCCCATTGCAGCAGCGCCGGAAAGACATTGTCGAACGGTAGAACGCCGCTCGGCGGCACCGCCATGCGCCAGGACAGATCCCCCCGCGCCAGCGGCACCACTTCGCCCGCTTCGTCAAAACGCGCGAGGTCACGATCCAGATCGTCGCTGCGGCAGATCCAGGATTGCAGGCGCGGATCGGCATCGAAACGGTCCAGATCGAACCACCGCGCGCCTTTCGGGGCCGGCGCGTCGGGGTCGATGGCGATCACTTCCAGATAGAGACCGTCCTCCAGCCCCAGAAGCAGGTTGTGCGTGCCGAACCGCGCATGCTGTCCACCGCGCTGCAACGTCACGCCCAGCGCCGCTTCCACCGCCGCGCGGCCCTCGTCCAGATCGCGCGCGGCGACCGCCAGATGATCCAGTTGCAGCATCCGCCTGTCCTTTCCCAAGGCCCGCTCCGGCCCAGGTTACGCCGCCGCACGGCCCGGCCACAAGGCCCCGGCTCAGCCCGCGCCCATGCCGGCCAGCCGCGCCAGCGCCCAGAGCGCCACCAGCACCGTGGGCCAGAAGCCCGCGGCAAAGCCGAACACCCGCAGCATCGGCGCCTTGTGGTATCCCACCCAGAACAGGATCCGCGTCACGGCAAAGCTCACCCCCAGGCTGACGATCACGCCCGGCCCCACCGCGCCCAGCAGCACCGCCGCCGCGGGCCAGATGCACAGCGCCAGGACCACCTGCTCCAGTGTGTTCTGCATGACGCGCTGGTCGATCACCGCCGCGCCCTGCAGCGCCCCGCCCGAA
>JAASSQ010000330.1 GCA_021767845.1 Roseovarius sp.
CAAAGATTAACACATTATCGACATATTTGACCAAGTTTCTGTTTGACTTGCTGAAAAATGACACTCCGAACGCATAATTCTCGGTCAAGATCTCAATTGCGCTTAAACATTATTGCCGAGTATTGAAACAATATTGCGCACGCCGGCAGGGTTGTTATAACTTTCCCAAATTTTCCAACTGGAGCGAATCATGCCTGCCACTCGCCTCGACGAGATCGACCGAAAGATTCTCGCGGAATTGCAAGCCGATGGCCGGATGACCAATGTCGAGCTGGCCAAGCGGGTCGGGATCTCGGCGCCGCCCTGCCTGCGGCGGGTGCGCACGCTCGAAGAGCAGGGTTATATCCGCGGCTACCACGCCCAGGTCGATGCCCGCGAACTGGGATTCGAGGTGCAGGTCTTTGCCATGGTCGGGCTGCAAAGCCAGGCCGAGGCCGATCTGAGCGCGTTCGAGGCCCGCTGCCGGGGCTGGCCGCTGGTGCGCGAATGCCACATGCTCAATGGCGAGGTGGATTTCATCCTCAAATGCGTGGCGCCCGATCTCGGCACCTTCCAGCGCTTCCTGACCGAGGAACTGACCGCCGCCGAGAACGTGGCCAGCGTCAAGACCTCGCTGGTGATCCGCGGCGCCAAGGACGAACCCGGCGTGCCCTTCGACATCCTGGAAGAACGGCTGAACCGGACCGCGTGACGCACCGCGCGGCGGGGCGTGTCGTCACGCGACGTCGCGCGGCAGCACGCCGCGATCCATGGCAAAGGGCAGGCGCGGATGCGCCAGGTCGCCGAAATCGCCCGGTTTGCGGATATGCGGAAAGAAGGACAGGAACAACGACAGCATGTTCTGTCCCATCTGGCGTTCGAAGCCGGCGCCGGGGTGAAAGCTTTCGCATTCCAGCCCCCCGGCGATGATCGTCGCATGGCGGCGCAGGCACAGGTGATAGACCGTGATCGCGCTGGGCGGCGTGACCTCGACCACCTGCACCCCGTCGGCCAGGTCGCGCGCCGGCGTCAGGACGCGCGCGCCGCCGAAACTGTCGCGCAGGCTGGCAGGCCGCGCCAGCAGCCGTGCGCCCGGCCCGGCCATCATGTTCAGCATCGGACGTTCCATGCCGAAGGCGTCGGGCATGATCCGCGTCACCCGGCAGTCGCGCGGGGTCAGCCCCTCGACATGCGGCACCAGCGTCATGGACCCCACCCAAAGCACCTGCGACGGGCCATGTTCTGCCGTGATCACCGATGCGCCGGGGGCCAGGTCCTCGATCGCCACAGGGCCGGTCGTCGTCTTGATGAGGGTGCCGCGCGCAAAGGCGGAAAAGGCGGTCTCGAATATCGCGGTCGCCGGGCCGATGTTTTCCGAATCGTGCACCGATCCGTCCGCGCGCAGCGACTGGATGCGGTATTTCCGCAGCATCCGCGGCTTGCGGGCCTCGTCCGGCGCGGCATCGGCGCGGCGCTCGGGCGGCGTATCCTGATGGGTCTGGGCCTGCGACAGGGCAGCGGCCGGATAGGGCATGGACATGTTGTGTCACCTTCAAGGCTGTCACAACCGCGTCGGCCCCCACCGACAACGACAGAAGGACATCTGGTTTGCAGATCTTCGTATGTTTCGAAGATAGGCAGAGATGTCCAAGTTCTGTCAAATTTTACCGGATACCGTTTCGGTCCTGCCGAAAATGCGTCGCATCCTCTGGTATTGTTGCAGGTTTGCGCGGGTCGCTGCCACATTTCGGCCCAACCTCGCGCCTTGTGCCCGTGTCGCGATTCGGGCCAAGCGGCCCGCCGCGTCCACGCGCGATCAGGCCGAGCAAGCTTGGCGCAGCGTCGCCGCCTGTGCCTTCCGGCGGCGCAGGTCGCGCCGATAGGGCAGAGCGGGCAGCTCCTGCTTGCTCGTTTCGATCACCGATTTCATCCAGCGTTTTTTCATGGTCCTGTCCTCTTGTGTCCGTTTGCCCGGCGGTTGATCCGCGGTTGGCTTCAATATCGCGGGGCTTTGGGGCCGTGATTTGACGCAAGGAGCGCGCGGCGCGATTTTTTTCGCGCCGCCACGCGCGAAATGTGCACGCCTTGCCACGATCCGCGCCGCGCCAGGAAAACAAGGGCAATCGTGCCGGGAACGATGGGCCGGTGCAGGGCCGGATGGCGGAAAATGGGGCACCTCTGTGGTTCAGGCCGCCCCGGATTTGCCCGAATCTAAAGCCGGATGGCCGAGATCAGCCGCCCGTAATCGGCCTCGCCCGCATGGGTGGCCCGGCGGTAGGAAAAGAATCGGGTCGGGTCCGAATAGGTGCAGTGGCGCGTCCACTCCGCCGCGCCCACGCCCGCCGCGCGCAGCCGGTGCAGGCCGAAACCGGGCAGGTCGAACTGATAGCGGTCGCCCTCGCCATTGGCGAAGAACCGGGCGTTCTGCGGGTCGTCGGCCATGAAATCGTCCAGCAATTCGGGGCCCACCTCGTAGGCCGCCTGGCTGATCGACGGCCCGATCGCCGCGCGGATGCGCCCGCGCTGCGCGCCCAGCGCCTCCATCGCGTCCAGCGTCGCCTCCAGCACCCCGTCGAGCGCCCCGCGCCACCCGGCATGGGCCGCGCCGATCACGCCCGCCTCGGCGTCGGCGAAGAGAACGGGCTGGCAATCGGCGGTCAGCACCGCCAGCGCCACGCCCGGCGCGGCCGTCACCATCGCGTCGGCGCGGGGCCGGTCCTGCAGCGGGCCATCGACCGTGACCACATCGGCCGAATGCACCTGGTGGACGGTCAGCAGGTGGTCGGGCGGCACCTCCAGCGCGCCCGCCGCCCGCGCCCGGTTGATGCGCACGATCTCGGACTGATCGGACGAGCCCGGCCCGCAGTTCAGCCCCGAGAACACCCCCGACGACGCCCCCCCGCGCCGCGTGAAGAACCCGTGGCGCAGCGGGGCAAGGCTGTCGGCGGTGATGATTTCCAGCGTCATGCGTCCAGTCCC
>JAASSQ010000074.1 GCA_021767845.1 Roseovarius sp.
CATACATCCCGAATGCGCCCAGCAGGAGCGCCAGCGCCAGAAGAACGGTAGCGGCGGGGTGCCGGATCGCCCAGTCGAGCAGCCGCATGTAGGCGCCGGTCAGACCGCCGATGCGGCGGGGATCGCCGGTTTCGGCGGCGTGCAGCCGGCGTTTCGACGCGGCGCTTTGCGGTTGGCGCCGGCCGATGAAGCCGCCCAGGACTGGGATGAAGATCAGCGCCATGAACAGCGAGGCGAAGAGTGTCAGGATGACCGTGATCGGCAGGAATTTCATGAACTCGCCCACCAGCCCGGTCCAGAACAGCAGCGGGAAGAACACGCTGAGCGTGGTCGCGGTCGAGGCGATGATCGGCCAGGCCATGCGCTTGGCGGCCCCGGCATAGGCCTCGCGCGGGGTGGCGCCCTGTTGCAGGTGCCGGTCGGCCAGTTCGGTGGTGACGATGGCGCCATCCACCAGCATGCCGACCACGAGGATCAGCGAGAACAGCACCACGATGTTCATGGTGTAGCCCATCGCCGACAGGGCGATGACCCCGGCCAGGAACGCCCCCGGAATGGCCAGCCCCACCAGGACCGCCGAGCGCGTGCCAAGCGCGGCCACGATGACGATCATCACCAGGATCACGGCGGCGATCACGTTCGCCTCGAGATCGGACAGCAGGGTCTCGACCTGCTCGGACTGGTCCTGGAGATAGTCGATGCGCACGGTTTCGGGCCAGTCGGCGCTGAGCCCGTCCAGCGCGGACTTGGTGGCGGCGACCGTGTCGATGATGTTGGCGCCCGAGCGTTTCTTGACCTCGAGCGCAAGGGCGGGCTGGCCGTCGATGCGGGCAAAACCGTTGGGATCCTCGAAGGAGCGCCGGATCGTGGCCACGTCCTCGAACGTGACGACCGCATCACCCCGCACCTTGACGGGGATTTCCAGCACGTCCTCGATGTTCTCGATCAGGCCCGGCACCTTGAGCACGATCCGCCCGCCGCCGGTTTCGATGGCCCCGGCGGCGATCAGCCGGTTGTTGCGTTGCAGCTGGCTGATGAGTTCGTCGAAGCTGAGGTTGTAGGTCTGGAAGATCGTGGGGTCTATCAGCACCTCCAGGAACTCGTCGCGCGCGCCCCCGATATCGACCTCGAGCACGCCGCCCAGCCCCTCGATTTCCTCCTGCGCCTCGTCGGCCAGATCGTTGAGCGTGCGTTCGGGGACGGGCCCCGAGATGATCGCGGTGATGATCGGGAAGAGGGCGGTGTTGATCTCGGTGACGGTGAGGTCGAACGCATCTTCCGGCAGGTCGCTTTCGACCTGGTCGGCGGCTTCGCGGACCTTGTCGAGCGCCTCGTCGATGTCGCCGCCGGCGGTGAATTCCAGCTGGACGCTGGCAAAGCCTTCCGAGGCGTGGCTTTCCATCTTTTCCAGCCCCTCGATGGCCGCGAACTCGGTTTCCATCGGTTCGATCAGCAGGCGTTCAGCATCGCCGGGGCTGATCCCGTCCAACCCGGTGGTGACATAGACCAGCGGCAGCGGCACGTCGGGGTTGGCCTCTTTCGGGATGGCGACATAGGAATAGGCCCCGATCCCGAGGATCATGAGCAGCGCCATCAGGATGACCCGGCTGCGCGAGAACGCCGCGTCGATCAGGCTGTTCATTGCCCGGCCCCCTGCGGCGGCGTGTCCGCCTTGGCAGGAACCGGCGAGGGGGCCACGGTTTCGCCGTCGGTGACGAAGCCCTGGCCGATCGTGATGATCCGCGCGGTGTCGGGCAGGCCCGTGACCCAGATGCCGTCGATCTCGGCGCGGACGATTTCGATGGGCTGGAAGGTGACGGTGTTGTCCTTGGTGACGGTTTTCACCCCGAGGCGTCCATCGGGGTCGAGCGAGACGGTGGAGGGTTGCACGAAATGCGCCTTGGCGGTGCCGGTCGGGATCAGCACTTCGGCGGAGATGCCGGCGGGAATGGCGCCGTCCTCGTTCGCGACGTCGATCTCGGCCAGGAAGGTGCGGGTTTCGGTGTTGGCGGAGGTGCCGACGAAACCGACCCGGCCCTCGCGCCGCGCGCCGGTGATGAAATCGACGGTCGCGGTCTGGCCGGTCTCGATCCGTCCGAGGGCGCGTTGCGGCACCTGGATGGCGACCGTCAGGGGGCGGTTGTCCACGATGCGCCCGACGGCGGCACCGGCCTGCACGAATTCCCCGCGGTCGAGCGTCAGGGTTTCGATCCGACCGGCGAAGGGCGCGGTGATGTCCAGCGATTCGATCGCCTCTTCTGCGTTGGTGACCGCGGCCTCGGCGGCGGCCAGGGTGGCGCGCGCCTGGGCCACGCGATCGACCGTGGCGACCCCGCGCTCGCGCAGTTCGGTGGCGTTGTCGAATTCACGTTGCGCGCGGGCCAGCTCTTCTCGGGCGCGGGCCAGGTCGGCCTCGGCGCGGGTGGCGGACAGGCGGGCGATCACCGCGCCGTCCTGCACATCCTCGCCCTTCTGGACCAGAACCTCGGCCACGTCGCCCGAGGTTTCGGTGCGGATCGAGGTTTCGCGATCGGGCAGGGCCTGCCCCTCGGCCTGGAACCGCAGCGTGACCGTCTGCACCGACGAGGTCGTGACGCCGACGGCGACGGGATCGACCTGCGCCGCCTTGGCGCCGACCTCGGCGTCTTCTGCCGAGGGCCAGATATAGCCGCTGCCCATCCATCCCGTGATCGCCACGACCAGCGCGGCGGCGATCCATGTCGAGCGCGACGCGCCCTTGTCGTCCTGAAAGGACAGACGTTCGGTGTTTTCTGACATGAAAGAGCTTTCACTGACAATCGGGGACGATTGTGCCCGTGGTGCAGGCCGGGGGCAACCGGGTCAACCGCCCGAGGCCCATTCGAGCGCGGCCGCATCCTCGGAGAGGTCGAAGGTGCGCATCTCGATGGGGATCAGCGGGCCCATGGCCTGCACCATCGTGCGCATCCAGCCGGGCGCGCCGACCACGGCATAGCGGCCGACCTTGCCGATCGCGCCGAACTTGGCCGACATGAAGCCGGGATCGCCCAGAAGGCCCAGATCGAAGCCTTGATAGTTCTTTATCCGTACCATCAGGTTGACCGTGCCCCGCGCCTCGACGGCGCGGTCGAAGGCGGCAAAGACCTCGTCGGCGGCGTCCTCGGTCATCATGCCGTCGATCTCGAACACCAGGAGTCCATCGGTTCCGTCCTGAACCACCCGCACGCCGGGGGTGTCGGCCGGTTCGTTTTCGGACAGGTCGCCCGCCCAGGACCGGGCCTCTGCGGCCGCGCCGGGGGCGAATGTGCGGAATTCCATCATTGGCAGGATCGGGTCGAACCAGCTGAGCAGGGCCTCGAAGGCCTGCTTGTCGGTCACCACGGCGACTTTCCGAACCTTGGACCATTGCGGCAAGAGGGAAAACTCGAACCGCGCGTCCGCGATCAGCGCGTCGCCGGTGATGTCTTCCAGATCCTCGGCACGCAGCACGATGCCCATCTTGCCCGGCGCTTCGAGAGCGGGGGTCAGGTCGCGCTTCAGGATGTCGATGTCGGATTTTTCGACAACGCCCGAAAGCGTCACTTCATAGATGCGGGGGCTCAGTTCCTTGACGGTCAGCATGTCATGCCTCCTTCCCTGGTGCGGTGTCGCGTGTGACGGTGGGACGTGCGGCGATCCTCGCGCCATTCGGAGCCGTTTCGATGCGGGGCGTGACAGGCGGACACGGGGCATGGTCCCAACCACAAACGATCCATCCAGATGTGGTCGGGCGGTGTCGGCCGTTCAAGGGGCCGGCTGATCGCGCGGGCCGTGCGCGTGTCGGAAAGGGCGGGGCCGGTCGCGTGCGTGAACGGCCCCGCCGGCGGCGGATCAGGCCGCCCTAGAGCGAATGCCGTCTTCCGAGGCCGTGACCGGGACAAGCGCCTTGAACAGGTCCTTCATCCGCAGAACCCCGACCTGCCGGCCATCGCGCGTGACGACATAGGACAGCCCGGTATCGCCCTCGGACAGCGCGATCACGGATTCCAGCGTGGCGTCGTGGCCGATCTCGCCCGCCGGATCCTCGGGCGGTTCCTCGGTTTTCTCCATGACCGAGCGGACGCGAAGCACGCGGGCGCGGTTGATGTCGGAGATGAAGTCCACGATGTAGGGATCGTTCGGCTTCATCAGGATCTCCTGCGGTTCGCCCTGCTGCACCACGTAGCCATCCTTGAGGATCACCAGGTGGTCGGCCAGCTTCAACGCCTCGTCGAGGTCATGCGAGATGAACACGACCGTCTTGTGCAGTTCCTCCTGCAACTCCAGCAGCAGATCCTGCATGTCGGTGCGGATCAGCGGATCGAGGGCGGAGAACGCTTCGTCCATCAGCATCACCGGCGCGTTCGAGCACAGCGCGCGCGCGATCCCCACGCGCTGCTGCATCCCGCCGGACAGCTGGTGGGGGAACTGGTCGCCCAGGCCTTCCAGCCCGACGCGGTCCAGCCACTTGGTCGCCTCGGCCTCGTATTCGGCCTTGGGCAGGCCGCGCACGGCGCGGGCCATCCCGGCGTTTTCCAGCACCGTGCGATGCGGCAGCAGCGCGAAGTTCTGGAACACCATCGACATTTCCTCGCGCCGGACGCGGCGCAGCTCTTCCTCGTCGAGATCGACGATGTTGGTGCCGTCGAGTTCCACCGCGCCGGCGGTGGGTTCGATCAGCCGGTTGAGGTGGCGGATCAGGGTGGATTTGCCCGACCCGGACAGGCCCATCATGACGGTGATGTCGCCTTCCTTGATGTCCACGTTGATGTCATTCAGCCCGAGAACGTGGTTGTGGTTTTCCAGAAGGTCGGCCTTGCTGATGCCGTCGCGGACGGCGGGCAGCACGCTTGCGGGGTCGTCACCGAAGATCTTGTAGAGATTTCGGATCGCGATCTTGGTGGTCTTTTCGGTTTCTGCGGTCATCCTCTTAGCCCTTCTGTGCGGCGTTGATGCGGTTTAGGGCGGATTTCGTGACGCGGTCGAGGATCACCGCTAGGATCACGATGCCGAGGCCCGAGACGAGGCCGACACCCAGTTCAAGGTTGTTGATCCCGCGCAGCACCAGCACCCCCAGTCCCGGCGCCGAGACAAGCGAGGCGATGACGACCATCGCAAGGCTCATCATGATGGTCTGGTTCACGCCGGCCATGATGTTGGGCAGCGCCAGCGGCACCTGCACGCCGAATAGCTTCTGCCGGTCGGTCATGCCGAAGGCGTCGGCGGCTTCGATCACGGTCTCGTCGACCATGCGGATGCCAAGGTCGGTCAGGCGGATCACCGGCACGATCGCGTAAAGGATGATCGCGATGCCGTAGAGCTTGGGCTCGGTGACCGAGAACAGGAAGATCAGGGGAATGAGATAGACGAATGGCGGTAGCGTCTGGAGCATGTCCAGGATCGGTATGGTGCCCGCCCGCATCTTGTCGGAGCGGGACATCGCGATGCCGATCGGAACGCCGAACAGGACGCAGAGAAAGGCACAGACCATGATGATCGCCAGCGTCTGCATGGCGTAGCTGTAATAGTCGATGAAGGCCAGGCCGCCGATGCTGATCGCCACGAAGGCCAGCAGTTGCCACGAGCGCGACACCAGCCAGACGATGGTCAGCAGAAGCGGCATGACGATCCACCAGGGCGTGTTGAGAATGGCGTAGAGCGACCCGTCGAGCATCCACGACAGCGGTTGCGTGATCGGGTCCAGCACGACGCTGATCGAATCCTTGACGTTGAGAAAGCCGTTTTCCAGCCCGAGGGTCAGTTCCCGGGATTGCGGAAACGAGGCGCAGGCTTCGTTCAGCGCATCCATCGACGGGAAGGGGAGTTCCCAGATCGACTTGGACACTTCTTCCTTGCCCGAGCTTTTTGCAACGAGAGCTTCCATGGACATCGGCGCGGCATCGCCGCTGCCTTGTTCGCACCAGTCTTCCAGACCGAGCGCACTGAATACGAAATCATATGTCGCCATTTTTGCTTTCTCCTTGGCGCGTCAGGTCGCTGGACTGTCGCGCATTAAAAAAAAGCAGGGCCGACTCCGGGGTCGGCCCTGCCAGGGATTCAAGGGATCAGCCCTGATCCAGGATGGCCATCAGGTTCTTGCGGGCCGAGTCGCTCAGCCACGCATCCCACTGGTCCTGGAAGTTGGTCAGGTAATAGACGGCCGCCTCTTCAGCCGAGGCGTTGTTCTCGTCTTTCCAGGCCAGAACGGCGCTCATGTTCGAGGTCTTGAAGGTCATGTTCTGCATCAGCTCGAACACGGCGGGGTTGTTTTCCTGCAGATCGGCGGTCACGGCCGTCACGATCGGCGCCGCCGGGAAATCCGACACGCCGGGATTGTCGGTGTCCGCGTTCTGGTTGCGGGCATGGACATCCGGCTTGACCTCGCCAAGGTCCACCTTGGTCATGTCATATTTGCCGAGCGGCACGGTCGGACCCCAGTAGTAGCCGAACCACGGCTCTTCCTCGAGCACGGCGTCGGCCATCGACGTGGCGAGCACCTGGCCCGAGCCCGAGTTGAACACCTCGATGCCGTGGCCTTCGAGGTCGAGTGCTTCGGCGAGGTTGTCGCTGACCACGCGGCAGCCCCAGCCTTCGGGGCAGTTATAGAAGCGCCCGCCGACCAGTTCGGGGTTTTCAAGGATACCCTCGATGGTTTTCAGTTCCGGGTGTTCCTCGGCGAGATAGGTGGGAATCCACCAGCCTTCGACGCCGCCCGGCTCGAGCACCTTGCCGGCTTCCACGACCTTGCCCGCGTCGCGCAGCTCGTCATAGGTGTCGCCGGTGGAGTTCAGCCACAGTTCGGTGACGATGTCGGGCTCGCCGTTCTCGGCGACCGAGGTGACGGCGGGGATCGTGTCGGAGGACACGACGCTCACGTCGCAGCCGTAGCCTTGTTCCATGATGAACGAAGCCACGCTTGTCACCACTTGGGCCGAGGCCCAATTCATTTCAGTAATCGAAACATCTCCGCAGTCGCCGGATTGCGCGTGGGCGGCGATCGGTGCCGCCATTGCCCCGGCGGCAATAAACGTGGATAGCTTCCTCATGACCTTTCCTTTCCTTTAACGCGCCGCTTCCAACCTCTCGGATTAGAAAATTCATTCAATAAATGCGGAATGGGTCCTGCCGTGCCCCGGTGTTGGCCGGGCAACGTGCAAGTGTCGGTTTCCACACGGCCAAGAGGCCGGTTGACGCGAGTATTGCTGGGTCACTCCCATCGCGGCGTTAGTTGGCAAAGCAAAGTATTTTTTTCAACCCCCTCTTTTGACAGGAACCGGAAAAGTTCGGGTGCACGGGATGGATTCGAGGCGCTTTACCGCATTGCGGGGGCTGGTTAGGGTGGCCTGCTCGCGGGGACTCGGCGTGTTGACTGCCGTGGCGCAGAACACCATTCCCCCGAGGTTATGCGGGCGATGACCGCCTGCGTGGGGCGGGTCCGATGGCGGGCATTCCCGGTTCGGCAACTGCCGCTCGTGGCGCGGACATGACGGGCGCAATCCAGGTCTGCATGTCGGGAAAACAGGATGGGACCGATTGACGCGCATTGGGTGATTCTGCCGGCAGTCGCACCGTCACGACGCGGGCGGCACAATCCATGCCTTAGTGGCGCGTTTTCAACTCCCGTTTTGCATGTTTTCTCAGTGCCGACGCTTTTTGGGGGCGTCAAGCCGGGCTGCGGACGATGGCGCGATCGAGGAAGTCCTCGATCCGGTCGGCGAACAGCACCGGTTCCTCGATCAGGCCGAGGTGCTGAAGGCCGGGGACGATCACCGTTTCGGCGCCCGTGATCTCGGAGGCGATGGCATGGGTCATCGCCGGGGTCGATCCGCTGTCGTTCTCGCAGGTCATCACCATCGCGGGATGGCGGATCGGCGGATCGGGGCGGATCAATTCGCGCACGCCTTGGGCGAGCACCCGGTAATGCGCGGCGTAATTGTCGGGATCGTTGGCAAGAACGGTGGCGCGCACCTGCGCGACGGTGTCGGGGTGGTTCCGGCGGAAAGCGGGGGTGAACCAACGCTCGATCGTGGCGTCGATGGTGGCGGCGGGGCCGCTTGCTCGGACGTCGCGCGCCCGCGCCTCGACCTTGTCCTGCGCCTCCGGCCCGCGCTCGTGCGGGGAGTTCAGCACGGCAAGGGCCGACACCCGGTCGGGGTGGTCCATGGCGCAACGGCGGTTGACCATCCCGCCGAGCGAGAACCCGACCAGCGCCGCATTTTCGATTCCGAGATCATCGAGCAGCGCGACAAGCTGATCGCTGAGCGACCTAAGGCTGACCGCGCCGGTTGGCAGGGCGGAGTCGCCATGTCCGGGCAGATCGTAGGTCAGCACCCGGAAGCGCGCCGACAGGCGGGGGGCGATACCGCCCCAAGTGCTGTCGCGCGTCAGTCCCAGTCCATGAATCAACACCACCGCAGGCGCGTCTGGCGGACCGTTTAGATCGTAGGCTGTGTCGTTGGCAAAGTGCACCGTTCAGACCCCCGCCGGGTTATCGACATCGTGTCCCATCTCGCGAAGATCGGCATAGCGGTCGCCGATCCGGTGATTGGGATGCCCGCCGACGGAGGCTCCGAGCGCGACGATGATCTCGTCATCGGCGGGCGCATCGGGCACGCAGGTGTGGATCGTCTGGTAATGCGATCGCCGCCCGCTGTCGTCCTTGTGCATCAGCGGGATCATCAGTGAACAGCCCGCCGCCCCCCGCGTGTTGCTGAAAGCCAGATAGCTCTTGGCGTTGATTGCCTCGCGCAGCTGGTTGCCGAACCAGAGCGAATGCGTCAGGGCCTGGGCGTGCTCGACCTCGCCGCCCATGCCGACCACGCTGGCCTTGCCGCAGCCTTCAAGCGCGTCGCCCGTCTGCCCGAGCAGCATGTCGGTCAGCAGCCGGCCTAGTTCGGGGCAATGCTCGCGGATTTCCGGGCCGAGATCTTCGACATGGCCGCGGCCGAACCACGGATTTCGGATGATCGCCAGGGCGGCGATCAGCCGGGTGGGCTTGGCAACCTGCTTCCAGCCTTCGACAAGGGTGGTCTGCGACCATGTCAGCGTGCGCCGGATCTCAATCGGCATGGGCGAGCTCCTTTTCGGCGAAGGCGGGCATGACGTTTTCGATGAACAGCCGCAACGAGCGTTTCTGCTGCTCCATGTCCATCCCCATCGACGCATAATAGACGAAAGCGTCCACGCCGAGGCCCTCGTACATCTTCAGCTTCTCGATCACCTCGCCGGGGCGGCCGAACATCAGGTTTTCCTCAAGCATGGTCGGATCGACGCGGGCGTTGCCGTCCAGCTCTTCCAACGGCACCTGTTCGGGGAAGCCGTTGATCACGTCGCCCTTCTTCATCATCAGGTTGCCGAACTGGCCCAGCACATGCCGGACCGAGGCGATCGCGGATTGCCGGTCGCTTTCGGTGTCGTAAATGGCCGTGTGGCGCATCATCGCCCATGTTCCGTCATAGCGCCCGCCATTGCGGGCGATGGAATCGTCGAGCCGCGCGCGATATGCCTCGGCCTCGGAGAACGGCATGGTCAGCGGCCAGCTGAGGATGTTGCACCCACGCTCGACCGCGTAGTCGAAGGTGATGGGCGCGCGTGCGGCCACCCAGACGGGTACGTTTGCCTGGACAGGCTTGGGGCAGGATGTCGCCTTGGGGAACTGCCAGAATTCGCCGTCATGGGCATAATCGCCGGCCCACAGCTTTTGGACCACCGGCAGCATTTCCTGCATGTAGCGCCAGCTGTCGCGCTGATCGAGGCCCGGTTTCATCCGGTCGAACTCGCGTTGATAGGCGCCCGAACCTATCCCGAATTCCAGCCGTCCGTCGCTGACCAGATCCAGAAACGCGGCCTCGCCCGCAAGGTTGATGGGGTGCCAGTAGGCTGCGTTGACCACGCCCACGCCGAGCCGGATGTCGCGCGTGTGCTCCCCCCACCATGTCAGGATCTGGAAGGGATTGGGCGCGATGGTCATTTCCAGAGCGTGATGCTCGGCCGCCCAGGCGATCTCGAACCCGGCGGCATCGGCCATTTTCACCATCTCGAGCGTGTGGTCGCGCACGGCTTTCATGTCCGTGTCGGGCGACATGCGCTCGAGGTTGATTGCCAGATGGAACTTCATGTGCTGTCTCCTTCTCATCTTGGCTGGAACGGGTTGGCGACCGGCGCGTCCGAGGTGTTGATCCACACGGTTTTCGGCCGGGTGTAATCGTAGACGGCCTGGAAGCCGCTTTCGCGGCCATAGCCCGACGCCTTCATGCCGCCGAATTCGGCCACCGGCGAAATCGCGCGGTAGGTGTTCACCCAGACGATCCCGGCGCGGACCGCGCGGCTCATGCGCAGGGCGCGGGCGCTGTCGCGGGTGAAGATGCCGGCGGCCAGTCCATGTTCGGTATCGTTGGCCAAGCGCAGGGCCTCGTCCTCGGTGCGAAAGCGGAGCACGCACAGGACGGGGCCGAAGAGTTCGGTGTCCACGATCTCCATGCCGGGATCGGGGCAGTCTATGATCGTCGGTTGGAAGAACATGTCGCTGCCCGCCTCGGCGCGCGATCCGCCGCAGATCACGCGCCCGCCCTGTTCCACGGCCCGTGCGATCTGAGCCTCGATATTCTCAAGCTGCCCTTTGGTGCAGAGCGGGCCCATCTCGGTGTCGTCAGCCATCGGGTCGCCGATGCGGATGCCAGCGGCAATGGTTTGCATCCGCGCGAGGAAGTCGTCGGCCGCGTCCTCGTGCACGATCAGGCGCGAGCCTGCGACGCAGCTTTGCCCCGAGGCGCCGAAAATCCCCGCGACCGACCCGTTCACCGCGCTTTCGATATCGGCATCGTCGAACACGATGAACGGGGATTTGCCGCCCAGTTCCAGGCTGACCTGGGCGAAATTGCCGGTCGAGTTGGTCAGGACGTGGCGGGCCGCCGCCGGACCGCCGGTAAAGGAAATCCGCGCGACCAGCGGGTGCGAGGTCAGGGCCTTGCCGCAGGGATCGCCATGCCCGGTGACGATGTTGACCACGCCGTCGGGGATGCCGGCCTCGGCGATCAGGCGTCCGAATTCGAGGATCACGGCGGGCGCGTGTTCCGACGTCTTGAGAACCACGGTGTTGCCCGCGGCCAGCGCCGGGCCGATCTTGACCGCCGTCAGGAACAACTGGCTGTTCCAGGGCACCACGGCGGCGACCACGCCAAGCGGTTCGCGGTCGGTGAACACGAACATATCGGGCTTGTCGATGGGCAGGGTGTCGCCGTTGATCTTGTCGGCGGCGCCGGCGTAGAAATGCAGGAATTCGCTGATGTATTTCGCCTGCCAGCGGGTTTCGCGGAACAGCTTGCCGGTGTCGCGGGTCTCGATCTCGCCCAGGGTTTCGGACCGCTCGGTCAGGAGGTCGGCCAGCCGCCGCAGGCAATGCCCTCGCTCGGTCGGGGTCATGCGCGCCCACGGGCCTTCGTAACAGGCTTGGTGAGCCGCATGGACCGCGCGGTCCACGTCCCGAGCCGTCGCTTCGGGCACGTTGGCCCAGACCTGCCCGGTCGCAGGATCGAACGTGTCGAACGTTGCCCCGTCCGAGGCGTCGGTCCAAGCCCCGTCGATCAGCATCTGGTAGCGTGTCGTCATGTCCGATCCCCTGTCATTCCGCCGCCGTGCGCGGCGAGGTATCTGGTTGCGGCACGACCCGGTGGTAGCTGCCTTCGCGCCACGCGAGCGGGCTGGCGCGGCCGTCCAGCACGTCGCGCACATGGCCGATGACAACGAGGTGCGTGCCGGATCGGACGCATTGCTGCACGTCGCAGGAAAACCCGGTCGCACCGTCGATGACCGGCGCGACCCCTGGTGCGCCGTGGCAGTCCACGCCCGAAAAGCGGTCCGCGATCCACCCGTCGTGGCGGCCGGCGAAGCGGTCGGCGAGGTCCGGCCCGGATTCCGGCAACACGTTGACGCAAAAGCGGCCGTTGGCCGCGACCGCGCGGGCGATCCGGCTGTCGGCAAACAGGCAGACCAGCACGGTCGGCGGATCGCCGGAAACGGATGAAAAGGCGCTAACCGTGGCGCCGTGGCGGCCGGCCTCGCCATCGGTCGTCACGACCGTGACCGAGGCCGCGACCCGGCGCATCGCCTCGATGAAGCGGTCGCGCGGCGCAAACGTGTCAGTTGGGTTGAGCATATCG
>JAASSQ010000331.1 GCA_021767845.1 Roseovarius sp.
AACGCTGGTGGACCGCAGCCAGCCCGGCGCCGTCATCCCCGACCCCGACACCGCCGCCGCCCGCATGGTCGAGATGGTGCAAAAGGGCGCGATCATCACCGAAAGCGGCAAGCACATCCCCACGCGGATCGACACGATCTGCCTGCACGGCGACACGCCGACCGCCGTGACCATCGCCACCGCCGTGCGCCGCGCGCTGCTGGACGCGGGCACGCAGGTCGCCATGTTCGAGGGCGCGCATCTGCGCGGCTGACGGGCATTGGCCGCTGCCCCGGCCGGTGCGCCCGGCGTTTGCGGGGGAGGGGGCGCTGCCCCCGCCGCGGCCCAGGGCCACGACTCCCCCGGGGTATTTTTCCCCAAGAAGAAACCGGCGCCGCGTTACGCCTTCATCCGCTCGGACTTGGGATCGTAGAGCGGCTTGAGGCTGGCCTCGGCGGCGACCTTGCTGCCCGCCACGTCGATCTCGAAACGCGAGGCCAGAAGCTCTTGCGCGGTCTCTCCGGCGCAGGGCACATAGCCCAGCCCGACCGCGCCGCCCAGGTGATGGCCATAATTGCCCGATGACAGGTAGCCCACGATCTCGCCGTCGCGCAGCACGGGTTCGTGGTGATAGAGCAGCGGTTCGGGATCGGTCAGGCGGAACTGGACCATGCGGTATTGCAGCCCCTCGTCGCGCTTGCGCTGCACGGCGTCGCGGCCGATGAAATCGGTCTTGGTCTTCGACACGGCAAAGCCCAGGCCCGCCTCGAGCACGTGATCCTCGCAGGTGATGTCATGGCCGAAATGGCGAAAGCCCTTCTCGATCCGGCAACTGTCCATCGCGTGCAACCCGCACAGTTTCAGCCCGTGATCGGCCCCGGCCTCGATCAGGGTTTCGAACACATGCGCCGCCATGTCGGCGCTGACATACAGCTCCCAGCCCAATTCGCCCACGTAGGAGACGCGGTGCGCCCGGACGTGGCCCATGCCCATCTCGACCTGCCGGGCCATGCCGAACGGATGCGCCGCATTGCTGAAATCGTCGGGCGAGACGGCCTGCAGCAGGTCGCGCGCCTTCGGCCCCATCACCGCCAGCACGCCTTCGGCGGCGGTCACATCGGTGATGATCGCCAGGTGATCGCCCAGGTGGCGGCGCAGCCAGGTTTCATCGGCCAGCCGCGTGGCCGCGGGCGTGACCACCAGGTAGGCGGTCTCCGAGAGGCGCGTGACGGTCACATCCGCCTCGATCCCGCCGCGGGAATTGAGAAACTGGGTATAGACGATCTTGCCCACCGGCACCGACATGTCGCCGCCGCAGACATGGTTCATGAAGACCTCGGCCCCCGGCCCCTCAATGCGCAGCTTGCCGAAGGAGGACATGTCGTAAAGCCCGACGCCCGTGCGGATCGCGGCGTGTTCGGCGGCGGCATTGTCGAACCAGTTCTGCAGGCCCCAGGAATAGCGGTATTCGCGCGCCTGCCCCGGTGCTGCGATCCAGTTGGCACGCTCCCAGCCCGCCATCTCGCCCATCACGGCACCGTGGTCGAGCATATGGGTGTGAAACGGGCTGCGGCGCACGCCGCGCGCGGTGGCCTTTTGCCGATAGGGGAAGTGGTCGGCATAAAGCAGCCCCAGCGTTTCGGTCGAACGCCGCGCCAGATAGGTGCGATTGCCCTGGAAGGGCTGCATCCGCGCGATGTCCACGTCGCCCAGATCGAAGGGCTTTTCGCCATCCTCCATCCATTGCGCCAGCGCCATGCCCGCGCCGCCCGCCGACTGGATGCCGATGGAGTTGAACCCGGCCGCGACCCAGACATTGTCGGTTTCGGGGCACAGGCCAAGGTGATAGGCATCATCGGGGGTGAAGCTTTCGGGGCCGTTGAAGAAGGTGTGAATTCCCGCCTCACCCAGCATCGGCATCCGGTTGACGGCCTGTTCCAGGATCGGTTCGAAATGGTCGAAATCCTCGGGCAGCTGGTCGAATTCGAACTCCTGCGGAATCCCCGACAGCGCCCAGGGCTTCGCCACGGGCTCGAAGGCGCCCAGCATCATCTTGCCCGCGTCCTCCTTGTAATAGGCGCATTCGTCCGGCACGCGCAGCACCGGCAAGGCCGTCAGCCCCGCGATCGGCTCGGAGACGATGTAGAAATGCTCGCAGGCCTGAAGCGGCACGTTGGTGCCCAGCATCGCGCCCACCTCGCGGCCCCACATGCCGGCGCAATTGACCACGTGATCGGCGGCGATATGGCCGGTGCTGCCATCCTCGGCCCGCCAGTCCACGCCGGTCACGCGGCGGCCCTGCCGGGCGACGCCCGTCACCTTCGTGCGCTCGGCCACCACCGCGCCGCGCAGGCGGGCGCCCTTGGCCATGGCCAGCGCGATATTGGCCGGATCGCCCTGCCCGTCCTTCGGCAGGTAGACCGCGCCCGTCACGCCCTCGATGTTGAGATGCGGGTATCTGTCCTGCACGTCGGAGGCCGAGATTTCCTCGACATCGACGCCGAAGGCGCGGGCCATGGCGGCCTGGCGGTGGATTTCCTCGCGCCGCTCGTCGGTCAGCGCCACGGTGATCGAGCCGGTTCGCCGGAACCCCGTCGCCACGCCGGTTTCCTCTTCCAGCTTGCCGTAAAGCTCCTGCGAATAGCGGGCGAGCTTGGTCATGTTCGCGGTCGCGCGCAGCTGCGCGATCAGCCCGGCGGCGTGCCACGTGGTGCCCGAGGTCAACTGCTTGCGCTCAAGCAGCACCACGTTCTTCCAGCCGAGCCTGGTCAGGTGATAGGCGACCGACGCGCCCACCACGCCGCCGCCGATGATGACGGCACGCGCCGTCGCGGGAATCTGTGTCATCCGAGCCTCCGGTCACGGTCTTCGGGCCACCCTGCCACGGATGCGACCGTCAAAAACCATCAAACACGTCATCGAAGGTCAAGGAATCCACCCGCGTCGCCCTGCGCCTTGCG
>JAASSQ010000332.1 GCA_021767845.1 Roseovarius sp.
CCGCATGGGCCGCCTCGCCCGCCTCCAGCGTTTCGGGGAATTCCGCGATCCGCACGCCGCGCGCGCGCCAAGTGGCGCGGGTTTCGGCGCTGCGGTCGTCATGGCTGCCCATCAGCACGCCCTGCGCCGCCAAATCGGCGCATAGCGCATCCAGCGCCGCCGGCACCTCGCCCATCCGGGCGTGCAGCCCCTGCATGAATTCAAGGTGCTTTTCCGGGTTCCGCCCGATCCTGAGCGCCTGCCCGGTCAGGCGCGGGGGGCGCTTGCCGCGCTCCAGCGCGTCATGCGGCAAGTGGTCGTTGAAGACGACGAAGGGAATGTCATGCGCCGCCACCATGGCCTGCATCATGTCGTAATCGTCCAGCATCGGGATCTCGAAGCGCAACTGCGTGCGCAGGTCGGTCACCAGACGGGGCCGCACGGTCGCAAGCGCCTCGAACACCCGCTCGGCAAACTCCGGCCCGCGCATCCCGCCTTCCCAACTGTAGAACTGCGCCAGGACGGCGGTGGAAATGCCGTTGGCGGCCAGCTCGGCCTCGGCGGCGATCAGGCCCTGGTCCAGCTCTTTCATCGCACCCCGGCGCGGGGCAAGGTGCTTTTCGAACCCGTCGCCGTGAATATCCACGATCCCCGGCAGCACGAGAAAGCCGCGCAGATCGACCTCTCGCCGCGCGCACGCGTCGGTGATGCGCCCGCCCGACAGCGTCAACGGCACCTCGGCCACGCCCTCGGGCGTCAGCACATGCGCCCCGGTGATCCGCAGGTCCGGCAGGATCATTCACCACCGCCCCAGAACAGGTCGCCCAGGTCCATGTCGTGATCGAACCTGCCCTCGCGCAGGAATTCGATCACCTGCGCGATCACCAGCGGGTTGTTCATCATGAAGGTATGGGTGACCGGCAGGGTGATGTGATCGGCCATACCCTCGACCCGGGTCGAGGCGACCGACACCTTGCCGTCATCCGGCCCGTCGATCAGCGCCGAGAAATAGGGGTTGAGCGACCGGGTGCCCGCGATCACCCCCAGCTCGAAATCCACCGGCGGCAGGGATTCGGGCACCCCGTCGGGGCCGGTTTCCAATTGCATCCCCGCCGGTCCGTTCAGCCACTCGAACAGCTCCAGCCCGCCCAGTTCATCCACCAGTTCAGAGCCGTGATTCGGCGGGCCCAGCATGACCACGCGGCCCATCTGCTCGGGACGGTTGTCGCGCAGCCAGAACCGCAGCAGGATACCGCCCATCGAATGGGTGACGAAATGAATCCGCGTCTCGCCACAGACCCGCACGGCATAGGGCAGGGTCTCGTTCGCCAGCGTCGCGATATCCAGATCGGTCGAGGGGTAATCGGGCCGGAAGGTGGTATAGCCCTGCTCTTCCAGCACCTCTTCCATCACCAGGAACGAGGCATCGGTCCGCGCCAGCCCGTGCAGCAGCACGACGCAATCGGCGCGCGCGGCGGCAGCCGTGGCAAGGATCAGGATCAGCGCGGTCAGCATCCGTGTCATGGCGCTTGAGATAGGCGCATTCGCGCCGCTACAACAGCCCCAATCGCGATTGAAAGGCCACGTCCCATGCCCATCCGCATCGCCACCCGCGCGGTCATCGTGCAGGACGACCGCCTGCTTCTCGTCAATGCCTTTCCGGGCGATCAAAGCGATCTTTGGTGCGCGCCGGGGGGCGGGGCCGAACCGCACAGCTCGTTGCCCGACAATCTCAGGCGCGAGGTGCACGAGGAAACCGGCCTTGTCATCGCGGTCGGCGCCCCCTGCCTGGTGAACGAGTTTCACAATCCCGATACGGGGTTTCATCAGGTCGAACTGTTCTTCCGCTGCCGGATCACCGACGGCGCGCTGCGCGACGACTGGCAAGACCCCGAAGCCATCGTGACCCGCCGCCGCTTTGTCACCCGCGCGGAAATGGCGGGCCTGCGCTACAAGCCCGACAGCCTGCCGGATGTCGCGTTTTCGCGCGGCATGGGCTACGATCCGCTGGAACGGCTGGTGAAGTGACACGATGAACAAGGCTTTCACGAAGGAAGAGGACGGCGGCGGGCCGCAACGCCTGCCCGACCTGCCGATCAGCCCGCATCCAAACCACGTCACACCCCGCGGGCTGGCGCAGCTCGAAGCGCGCAAGGCCGATCTGGAGGCGCAAATCCTCCGGCTGCGCGGGCATGGCGACAGCATGGCCGACAGCTATCCGCTGGCCGTGGCCGAACGTGACCTGCGCTATGTCGAGGCGCGGCTGGCCTCCGCCATCCTTGTCGCGCCGCCCGACGACCCGCCGGGGCATGTGGGTTTCGGCGCGACGGTAACCGTGGCCGACGAGGACGGCGCCGAGGCGCGCTATACCATCGTGGGCGAGGACGAGGCCGACCCGGCATCGGGCCTGATCTCGGCCCATTCACCGCTGGCCCGCGCGCTGCTGGAGGCGCGCATCGGCGATGTGGTGGACTGGCCCAAGCCCGCCGGCTTGGTCACGCTCGAGGTGCTGGACATCGCCTATCCCGGCTGACCGGACGCTAGGCGCCCGGTCCGGGGACGGTGAACAGGGCCGGTCGCAGAACGCGCTGCGTGATCGCACCCAGCCCGGCCAGCAGCAAGGCCAGAACAAGAATCCATCCCAGCACCGGGATCAGCCCGACCAGACCGGCCGCCAGCGCCCCGACCCCGGCCGACAACGCCCTGTCGGCGGTGGTTTCGGGCGTGTGGCGGCCTGTGGCCGACAGGATCTTCACCCCCAGCGCATAGGCGCCCACCACGTAGCCCAGCACCCCGGCAAGGATCGACAGGAACACCATCGCCGGCGTCAGAAGCAGGCCGATGACCGTCAGCGCCAGGATCAGCCCCGATCCCGCCAGCGCCGAAAGCGCGACGAACCCGGTCAGCAGGGCCTTGCCCGGCTGCCCCAGCAGACGGCGGCGCATGTCGGCCATCGTCAC
>JAASSQ010000333.1 GCA_021767845.1 Roseovarius sp.
ATCGATTACGATCTCGACGCGGTGGTGAAGCGCTCGCGGTCGGTGGCCAAGCAGCTCAATTCCGGGGTGGGGCACCTGCTGAAGAAGAACAAGGTCACGACGATCATGGGCGAGGCGACCCTGCCCGCGAAAGGCAAGATCAGCGTCAAGACCGACAAGGGCACCGAGGAGTTGCAGGCCAAGCATATCGTGGTCGCGACCGGGGCGCGGGCGCGCGAGTTGCCGGGGCTGGAGGCCGATGGCGACCGGGTCTGGACCTACAAGCACGCGCTGGTGCCGCCGCGGATGCCCAAGAAGCTGCTGGTCATCGGGTCGGGGGCGATCGGGATCGAGTTTGCCAGCTTCTACAACACGCTCGGCGCCGACACGACGGTGGTCGAGGTGATGGACCGCATCCTGCCGGTGGAGGATGCCGAGATTTCCGGCATGGCGAAAAAGGCGTTCGAGAAACAGGGCATGAAGATCATGGAGAAATCCATGGTCAAGCAGCTGGACCGCGCCAAGGACAAGGTGACCGCCCATATCGAGACCGGCGGCAAGGTGGAGAAGCACGAGTTCGACAGCGTGATCTCGGCCGTGGGCATCACCGCCAACACCGAGGGGCTGGGCCTTGAGGAGTTGGGCGCCAAGCTGGATCGCAGCTTCGTGGTGACGGATGAGTATTGCCGCAGCGATGCCGAGGGCGTCTACGTGATCGGCGACGCCACCGACGGGCCGTGGCTGGCGCACAAGGCCAGCCACGAAGGCGTGATGGTGGCCGAGATGATCGCGGGCGGCAAACCGCATCCGGTCAAGCCCGAAAGCATCGCCGGCTGCACCTATTGCCATCCCCAGATTGCCAGCGTCGGCCTGACCGAGGCGCAGGCGAAAGAGGCGGGGCACAAGATCCGGGTGGGCCGTTTCCCCTTCATCGGCAACGGCAAGGCGATCGCGCTTGGCGAGCCGGAAGGGATGATCAAGACCGTGTTCGATGACAAGACCGGCGAGCTTCTGGGGGCGCACATGATCGGGGCGGAGGTCACCGAGCTGATCCAGGGCTATGTCGTGGGCCGCCAGTTGGAGACCACGGAAGAAGACCTGATGCAGGCGGTCTTCCCGCATCCGACGCTGAGCGAGATGATGCACGAGTCGGTTCTGGATGCCTATGACCGGGTGATCCACATCTGACCGGGCGCATGGGGGCTCTGCCCCCGTCGCCCGTGCCGGGCGACTCCCCCGAGGTATTGGGTGCCAGATGAAGCCCGGCGGCTTGCGGCGGGGCGGGCGGCGTGCAGAATGGGCGCGGTGTCAGTGCAGGGGGATGCGGCGTGCCGAGTGTGAACAGGGTCGTGATGCAGCGCACGTCGCGGCGGTGGCTGGAAGAGCTGCCGCTGGACGAGATGGATGCGGCGGAAGTGTCGGGCAAGTTCGGGCGGCGGTTCGCCTTTCGCAGCTATGCCCGGTTCCGGTTTCCGAAACACGACATTTGCGCAGGGCCCTATCGCGGGCCGGGGGGCGAGGTGCTGCGCTTCGACCTGGTGCTGGCCAACCAGGTCTGGGAGCATCTGGACCGGCCCTATGCGGCCACGCGGCACGTGTTGGAGATGCTGCGGCCCGGCGGGTATTTCTGGCTCGCGGTGCCGTTCTACATCCCCTATCACGGTGATCCGGTGGATTGTTCGCGCTGGACGGCGCGGGGGCTGAAGAACCTGCTGGTCGAGGCGGGGTTCGACGAGGACAAGGTGCGCGCGAAGCAATGGGGCAACCGCGCCGCCGCCAGGCGCAATTTCGAAACGCCCTGGCCGCCGCCCTATGACGGCGACGACTTGACCAACGAGCCGGATTTCCCGATCTGTTCCTGGGCGCTCGCGCAGGCGTGAGGCGGATTTTCCGTGCGGGTTCGGGCGGCTGTGCGCCTGTTCCTGAAATGTTCACATTTTCGGCTTGGACGACTCGGTGTGCTCCACTATCTGTTAACCAGAATTCACGGGGGCAGGCATGGCCGAGTTGAAGCATATCGAGGTCCGCGGCGCGCGCGAGCATAACCTCAAGTCGATCGACGTGGACATCCCGCGCAACGAGCTGGTGGTGATCACCGGCCTGTCGGGGTCGGGCAAGTCGAGCCTGGCCTTCGACACGATCTATGCCGAGGGGCAGCGGCGCTATGTCGAGAGCCTGAGCGCCTATGCGCGGCAGTTCCTTGACATGATGGAAAAGCCGGATGTGGATTACATCAGCGGGCTGAGCCCGGCGATCTCCATCGAGCAGAAGACCACCAGCAAGAACCCGCGGTCCACCGTGGGCACGGTGACGGAAATCTATGACTACCTGCGGCTGTTGTTCGCCCGCGTCGGCACGCCCTATAGCCCGGCGACCGGCAAGCCGATCGAGGCCCAGCAGGTGCAGGACATGGTCGATCGCGTCATGGGCATGGAGGAGGGCACCCGCGCCTATCTGCTGGCGCCCATCGTGCGCGACCGCAAGGGCGAATACCGCAAGGAGATGCTGGAGCTGCGCAAGCAGGGGTTCCAGCGGGTCAAGGTGGATGGCACGTTCCACGACCTTGACGAGCCGCCGCAACTGGACAAGAAGTTCCGCCACGATATCGACGTGGTGGTGGACCGGATCGTGGTGAAGGAGGGGATCGAAACGCGGCTGGCCGACAGTTTCCGCACCGCGCTGGACCTGGCCGACGGGATCGCGATCCTGGAGACCGCGCCGAAGGAGGGCGAGCCGGAGCGGCATACGTTCTCGGAAAACTTCGCCTGTCCGGTCAGCGGCTTCACCATCCCCGAGATCGAGCCGCGGCTGTTTTCCTTCAACGCGCCGTTCGGCGCCTGCCCGGACTGCGACGGGCTGGGCGTGGAACTCTATTTCGACGAGCGGCTGGTAGTGCCGGACGAGCGGCTGTCGCTGCTCGACGGCGCGCTGGCGCCGTGGTCGAAGTCCAAGACC
>JAASSQ010000075.1 GCA_021767845.1 Roseovarius sp.
CGCCCGACAGGCTGCGCATCGTCTCGACCGCCCAGACATTCCACGTGGCATGAAAATCGAACAGCGTGCCATCCTTGTCGAACAGCACGCCGTCAACCTTTCTTGCGCGGTCAGGGACGGGGGTGGTCATGTCCAGTTCACCTGTTCGCACCCTGGAAGCGCCGCGCGCGCGCGCAACGGCAGGTCGTTTTCCATGCCCTGCGCCGCGCAACAATCGATCACCCAAGCATCATCCATCAGGATGAAATCCAGCACAGACCCAAGAAAAGCGGGGTCTTGCGCATTCTCGCGCAGGTCTTGCTGCGACACCCCGGTCGCCCCCATGAAGACCGGCAACAACTCTTCATTGCCCGCCAGCCAGGCCAGGCAGTTCAGCGCGACGGTTTCGGCGGATTCCTGCGTGAGGGTCAATTTGATTAATTCCTGGAAAGGTTTTCTTAACCAGTCAAAGTGATAGTGAAGCTCGAGTAAAGAGCAAGTCCGAAAGGCGGCTTCCCATGTCCGGGAAAGTTCTCATTGTTGATGGCCTCGCGACCAACAGGATCGTCCTGAAGGTGAAACTGTCGAGCGCCTATTACGACGTTCTGCAGGCCGCGACCTCTGCCGACGCCCTGGCCCTTGCCGCCACCGAGGCGCCCGACCTGGTCCTCTGCGCCCCGATACTGCCGGATGCAACCGGGCGCGACCTCGTGCGCCGGATCAAGGCGCGGTTCGGCAGCGATGCGCCGCCCGTCATCCTGTTCCTGCATGACAACGCCCCCGAGACGCGGCTGGCGGCCCTGCAGGCAGGCGCGCACGACATCCTCGTGAAGCCCGTAGATGATATCGAGCTTCTGGCGCGGCTGCGCAGCGTCTTGCGGCAGCACCAGTCGGACCGCGACCTGCGCGTCCACGCCGGCCCCGCCTCGGCGCTCGGGTTCGGCGAGGCCGCGGCCGCCTTCCGCCCCGCCGCGCGCATCGGGCTGATCGCGCCGGGCGGCAGCGTCGCGCCGATGCGCGCGGCCAGCCTCGGGCGGCTCTACAATGCCACGGTCACGCCGCTCGACCCCGAAAGCGCGCTGCTGTCCAGCCGGCGGGGCGATCCGCCCGACCTTTACCTCCTGCAGGTCTCCCGCCGCGGCCAGGCCGAGGCGTTCGACCTGATCGCCAAGCTGCGCGCCGCCCCGCACAGCCGCCATCGGCCGATCATCGCCCTTTTGTCCGCGGATGCGGCAGGCCTTGCGGCGGGGCTTTTGGACATGGGTGCCGAAGGCGTGGTGGGCGAGGCCACCGACCCCGCCGAAATCGCGCTGCGGCTCGCCCGGCATCTCGACGGCGCGCGGCACGCCGAAACCCTGCGCGAGCAGTTGCGCAACGGGTTGCGCGCCGCGGTGATCGACCCTCTGACGGGTCTGCACAATCGCCGCTATGCCCTGCCGTTCCTTGCTCGGCTCAACGACACGGCGCAGCGCGACGGGCGCAGCTTCGCGGTGATGGTGGCCGATCTGGACCATTTCAAGCGGATCAATGACCGGCATGGCCATGCCGCCGGCGACGCGGTTCTCAGGCAGGTCGCCCGGCTGCTCAAATCGAACCTGCGCGACGAGGACATGATCGCCCGCATCGGCGGCGAGGAATTCCTGATGGTCCTGCCCGATGTCTTGCGTGACACGGCCCTGCGCACCGCGCGGCGGTTGTGCACCGTCATCCGCAACAGCCCCTTCCAGGTGCCCTCGACCGAAGCGCCGGTGCAGGTCACCATCAGCATCGGCGTCACCCTCGCCTGCCCGCGCCCCGGCACGCCGCCAGCCGGAGTGGACAGCCTGATCGACGCGGCCGACCGCGCGCTCTACGACTCGAAGTCCTGCGGGCGCAACATGGTCACCGTCTGCGGCCAGTCCGCGGCCTGATCCGAAGCTCAGCCCCCGTCCCGCTGACCGTGATGCGGGTGCCGCCCGTGCTCCAGCCGGTCGGCAAAGGCCGCGCGTTCCGACGGGCTCATCGCCTCCAACCGGTCCAGCAGCAAAGTCTGGCCCAGTTCCAGCCGGTCGGTCAAAAGGCCCCGCATCCGCGCCATATGGGCCTCGACCGCCGCGCGCTGGAAGGGCTCGGCGCGCAAGTCATCCAGCAGCGCCTCGAAGGCCGCGCGATGCGCCGCGCGCCCGGGCCGGCCGTCGCGATAGGCCTGCCGCATCCGTTGCGAGATCGCGCGGCGGTCCTCGCGGCTCAACGCCCGGGTCATCGGCCCGCCCGCCGCGTCCAGCCCCGGCCCGTGATGGCCATGCCCCCAGCCGCCCCACAGCCCGGCACCCACCAAGGCACCGACGACCAGAAGGTTCAGCGCCAGAGAGGCAAAGAGCAGGACCCGCAGCCCGCCCGTCAGACCACCGCCCCCGCCCGTTCCGGTTTCACTCGGCTGCACCATCACAACGCTCCTTCGACAAGATCAAGGCCCGTGCCCGGGGCAAGGTCGATGATATAGGCGACATCCGCGCCCGGCAGATAGGCGCTTATCCCCTCGGGCGGGCTGGCCCCGATCCAGACGCCGGCCAATGTCGCGGCCAGAAGCCCCGCCGCCGCCGGCCAGCCGCCGATGGCCCTGAGCACCGGCCGCCACCCACGCCGGGGAACGGTCCGAACCGGCGCCGGGGTGGCCTGCACCGCCTCGGCATCGGCCAGCACGCGCGCCAGCAGCGCATCCGGGGGCGCGAGGGGCCGCGCCCGCGCCGCCTTGAAATGCGCCTCGAGCGCCTCGACATCCTTGTTGGTCTCAGTCATCGACGATCCCCAATTCCTCGCGACGTCCAGACAGATCGGCTGAAAGCGCCCGTTTCCCGCGCGCGATCAGGCTTTCGACGGCCTCGACGCTCGTTTCCATGATCTCCGCGATCTCGGGATTGCCGAGATCCTCCAGATGCCGCAGCACCACCGCCTGCCGCTGCCGGGCGGGCAGCCGCGCCAAAGCGGCGTGCAACGCCTCGGCCCGCGCCGTGCCTTGCATGGCGGCATCCGGGCCAAGCGCCTGGTCCGCCAGCACCGGCGCGGCGTCCAGCCCCACGGCCCTGCGCTTGCGCAGCCGGTCGGTGCAGAGGTTGGCCACGACACGATAAAGCCAGGTGGTCACCTTGGCCTCGCCCTGCCGCCACTCGGGCGCGACCCTCCACAGCCGCAGCATCGCCTCTTGTGCGACTTCCTCGGCCTCTGCCCGGTCGCCCAGCAAACGGTGCGCGTGGGCCAGAACCCGCGGCGTCAGGCGCAGCGTCAGCGCACGCGCCGCCGCCCGGTCCCCGTTGGCAAAGAGGACCAACAGCGCGTCGTCCGGTATGTCGCTCATCGCATCCAGCGCCATCTTCCCTGTCCCGGCCCCGCATCATGCGCCGCGCAGCGCCCGGCTGCAAACCGTCGGGGCAGGCCCAACCGCCCCGCCCCGGGCTTGCGGCAGACCGCTCAGTCGTCCCGGCGGTGCCGCATGCCGTGGCCTTCGCCATGTCCACGGCCCTTGCCCATCTCTCGGCCATCGTCGTCACCGTAGTAATGGTAATGGGTGTGGTAATGGACCTCGTCGGCCCCGTGCGACCGGTGCATCCTGCGATGATCCTGACCATCACGGCCATGCCCTTTCATCATGCCGGACCGCTCGCCCTGCTTGCCGGCGTCACGCATGCAGTCGCCTTGGCCCTTGCGCCCCTCGGACATGCGGCCGCGATGCATCTGGCCGACGGCCTCGAATTCCTCGGCCGAGATGGCGCCGTCGCCATCGGCGTCATGGCGCTCAATCATTCGGGCCATGCGACCCGAACGGACTTCTTCAAGGGTCAGCATCCCGTCGCCGTCCTGATCCTGCTGCGCGATCATCTGCTCGGCGCGGCTCGTCATGCGCTCCAGCATCCGGGCCTGCATGGCCTCGGCCATTTCCTCGGCCGACAGCCTGCCATCGCCATCGGCATCGGCGCCGGTGAACCGCTCTGCCGCGCGGCCCTGCATCTCCTCTTGCGTGATGCGGCCATCGCCATCCGCGTCAAGCTCGGAAAAATCGAAGGCGGGGCCGTGCCCACCCTCCATGCCCTGCGGCATGCCCTGCTGGGCAACCGTCCAGCCCGCCGTGGCCACGATCAGGGCCGATGCTGCCCCGGCAATCAGATACCCGCGTTTCATGTCGAATGCTCCTTCGCTTTGGTCATGTGCAAAACCGGCCTCGTTGCCGATCACAGGGGTTCATACGAAGCGCGCGGCACATTCCGTCGCGCCACAGGCGGGTGCGGCGGTCACGCTTGCGTGATCGGCGGCGCGCCCCGGTTTGCGACATCCCGCCGCAACGGCATTCCGACACCTTCATATCCCGACGCGGATGTTCCAAGTTCCCAGGATCAGCGCGAGGGACATCATGGCACACACGCACGAACACAGCCCGGAACGACCGCTTTGGCCCGCCATGCGCAAGGGGTTTCGGCGCAAATGCCCCAGCTGCGGCAGCGGCCCGATCCTCAAAAGCTACCTGACGGTACGCGACACCTGCACCGTCTGCCGCGAGGATTTCAGCCATCACCGCGCCGATGACGGGCCGGCCTACCTGACCATCCTGATCGTCGGGCACCTGATGGCGCCGCTGCTGCATGTGGTCTTCGTGATGTGGCGGCCCGAGCCGCTGGTCCTATTCACCGTATTCGCGGTTGGATGCGTGACACTCTCGCTGTATCTTCTGCCACGATTGAAGGGAATGATCGTGGCGTTCCAATGGGCCCGGTATATGCACGGCTTCGGAAGTTCCGCCTGATCGCCCTCGCGGCGACGGAAGGGCCAGAAGACGCATGACCGACAAATCCGCCATCCGCGATGCCGCGACGGTGATCGCCCTGCGCGACCGCACCGGGGATCCGCATGTTCTGATGGGTCAACGCGGCGCCGGTGCGGCCTTCATGCCCAACAAGTTCGTGTTTCCCGGCGGCGCCGTGGATGCGGCAGACGCGGCTGTGCCGCTGGCCCGCCCGCTGCCGAAACTCTGCACCTCGAGGCTGTGCGAGGACTGCACGACCGATCTGGCCCATGCGCTTGCCGCCGCCGCGATCCGCGAGCTGTGGGAGGAAACTGGCCTGATGCTGGGTATGCCCGGCGACTGGTCCAGCGCGCCTCCGCCCGACTGGACCGCCTTTGCCGAGCATGGCCTGCTGCCCACGGCCGACGCGCTGCAGTTCGTGTTCCGGGCGATCACCCCGCCGGGACGGCCCCGCCGCTTCGACGCGCGGTTCTTCCTGGTGGATGCCGACGCGATCACCGGCGATCTGGACGATTTCACCGCCGCCTGTGACGAGCTTTCGCACCTGCAATGGGTGCCGCTGGCCCGCGCCCGCGAGTTCGATCTGCCCTTCATCACCGAGGTCGTGCTGGCCGAGGTGGCCGCCCGCGCCCACGACACCGCGCCGCCCGCCTCGGTGCCGTTCTTCCGAAACGACGACGAGGAAAGCCTCTTTCTGCGCCTGCGCGGCCGCAGCCCGCTGACCGGCTGATCGCCGCAGCGGCCCACACGCCAACGCCGCTCACCCCAGCAGGACGAGGCCCAGGATGCTAACGCTCAACAGGCCGACCCCAAGCCCCTCGCGCCGCGTCATGCGCTCACGGAAGACCGCGACCGAGACGAGGATCGAGAAGATCACCTCGATCTGCCCCACCGCGAAAACCAGAGCCGCGTTCTGCAAGGTGAAGGCCGTGAACCAGCACAGGCTGCCGCCCATGCTGGCCAGCCCGATCAGCACGGCAACCCGGCGCGCGCGCCACAGCGCGCGCAACTGCCCCGCCTCGCGCCAGCCCAGCCACAGCCCCAGGCCAAGCGCTTGGCTGACCGTCACCACCACCAGCGCAACGCCCGCGCGCAACAGCGGATCGTCGCTTGCCACCTCCAGCGTGGCGCCGCGATAGGCCACAGCCGAGACCGCGAAGAACGCCCCCGAGGCAAGGCCCAGCCCCGCCGCCCGATTCGCCATGCGCCGCGCGCTCAGCCCCGGCAGGCCCGCATTGTCCGACAGCACCACCACCCCAAGAAGCCCGATCACGATCGCGGCCACCGCCGGCGCGCTGATCCGGTCGCCCAGCACCAGCACGCCGAACAGCGCGGTCTGGATGACCTCGGTTTTCTTGAAGGTGATGCCGACCGCGAAGTTGCGCGCCGCGAACAGCGCCACGACGCACCAGGTCGCCAGCACCTGCGCCACCGCGCCGGTCATCGCATAGGCCCAGAACGCCCCGCCGCGCGCGGGCAAGCCGGCCCCCGTCCACAGGGCATATCCCGCCACACCCGCCACAACGAACGGCGCCGAATAGGCAAACCGCGCCAGCGTCGCCCCGCCGGCGGACAGCGCGCCGAGGCTCAATTGCTTTTGAAGCATGAACCGCACCGTCTGGAACGCCGCCGCGGCCACCGAAAGGATCACCCACGCCTCCATGGCGCGCAGCTATGCCCTGAATTCAGCCCTCGGGCCAGAGCGGATGCGGCACCGGATCTTTGGCGCGCAGGAAATGCTTGCGGAAAATCTCGCCGTAGGAGCGGAAAAGATACCCCTCGTTGCGGCCGAGATAATGCGCCTTGTGCGCGGCGTAAAGCGCGGGCAGCCGGTACCACGGCGTTCGGGGATGCATGTGGTGCACGACATGCAGGTTGTTGTTCAGGAAGATCAGGGCCAGTGGTCCCCGGTCCTCGATGATGACGGTACGGCCGCGCGCCTTTTCATGCGCCCGGTGCTCCAGGAAGGTGCGAATCTTCAGGATCGACAGCGCCGCATAGACCGCCAGCAGATAGGCCCAGACCGGCATCGCCGCCGCGCTTGCCACCCACCACAGCACCAGCCCCGCCGCCGGGATATGCCACAGCCACGCTCCCAGAACCCCCGGCTTGCCCGCGCGGATCGCCCGCCAGTCATCCCGCAGGAAGGCCACCTGCCCCACCAGCGGGCCCAGCACCAACCGGCCCGCCAGCGTGTTGTTGGCGGTCAGGATCCAGCGCGCCCAACCCGGCAATCCGGCCCAGACCGCCGGATCGAGGTAATTCGATTCCGGGTCGTCATAGGGGTCGGTCAGGTGTTCGTCGCGGTGATGGGCCAGATGCGTGTCGCGAAACCGGCGATACGGGATCACCAGCGCCAGCGCCGGAAAGACCAGCGCCTCGTTCACCCGGTCGTCGCCCGTGGGATGGCCGTGCAGCGCCTCGTGACACAGCGAGGAATGCAGCGCCACGCAAACCGCCGTCAGCGCGATCCCCAGCGGCAACCACAGCGCCGCGGCCCAGGTGGTGCCCAGAACCCATCCGCCGTAACAGGCCGCCAGCAAGGCCAGCGTCGGCCACTCACCTGCAGCCCTCGATTTCAGCGCCTCAGACATGGCGCCGGCCCCAGTCGATCCGCGACCAGACACGTTCGTAGATGACATACATCGTGAACCCCAGAACGGTATTGATGACCGCCATGGCCCCGCCGATCGCCGCCGACCCGGTCAATGCCAGACCGACAAGCGCCATCACCGTCAAGCCCAGGACATTCCACAAGACAGCTTTCACGAGCGTTCGACGCCGCGTCTCCATACCTTTCCTCCAATGTTGTGGTCGGCCCCCTCGATACGCCCGACACGGGCCGCGCAACATCCCGAAAACGGTTAACAAACTTCTGCATTGGTGATATTTGTCAACATATGCAGAAAAAAACCGACAAACGCTTGCGCGCCGATCTCTTTCGCACCCGCCTGGCCGAGGCGCTGCAGACCCGCGGCACCACGCAAAGCGCGCTGGCCCGCGCCGTCGGCGTCGATCGCTCCACCATCTCGCAACTGCTCAAGGGCTCGGGCGCGCGGCTGCCCAATGCGCAGGTCGTGGGCGAATGCGCCAGCGCGCTCGGCGTGTCAGCTGATTGGCTCCTGGGGCTGACCGACCGCCCCGAAACCGCCGCCGACATCCTCGCAAACACCATGTCGCTGACCGAAGCGCCCCGCGCGCTGGTCGATGAACAGATCTTCCAGTGGCACAAGGAGGCCGCAGGCTACAAGATCCGCCACGTTCCGGCGGGGCTGTCGGACATGCTCAAGACCCGCAAGATGATGGAATGGGAATACGCCCCGCACCTGGGCCGCAGCACCCGCCAGGCGATCGGCGCCTCGGAAGACCGGCTGACCTGGATGCGCGGCACGCAGTCGGATTACGAAATGGCCATGCCGCTGTACGAGATCGAAAGCCTGGTGCGCGGCGAGGGGTATTATGCCGGCCTGCCCCGCGACATCCGCGAGGCGCAGATCGACCGCCTTCTGGATGTCACCCGGCAGCTTTACCCGCGCCTGCGGGTCTATCTTTTCGATGCCCGCCGCCTCTATTCGGCGCCGATCACCATTTTCGGCCCGCTTCTGGCGGTGATCTATATCGGTCAGAATTACATGGCCTTCCGCGATACCGAACGGGTGCAGGCCCTGACCCAGCATTTCGACCACCTCGTGCGCGAGGCGCATGTGACCGCGCGCCAACTGCCCGATCACCTGCACGCGCTGCGCGCCGCACTCTGACGCGCAGACGGGCGATCGGCCGGGCGGTCGGTCTCAAATTCCCGTTGAGAACATTTGGCGAACATTTTATCATCCCGGCATGACCGCACATCTGCTCGACCGCCGCAGCCACACGTCCCGCCCCGCCCTGCCGGTGCTGGACGACATGGCGCTGCCGCTGGCCCGCCTGCACGAGGCCTGCGGCCCCGCGCGGCGTACGCTGGCAATGCTGGTGGCGGCGGCGACGCGCGGCCCGGTCTTCTGGATCGCGCCCGGCTGGCTGGGCGACCGGCTGAACCCCGACGGGATGCTGGCCTTCGTCGATCCCGCGCGCTTCACCTTCCTCGCCCCCGGTCGTCCCGAGGATCTGCTCTGGACCCTGGAAGAGGTGCTGCGCAGCGGCACGGTGCCGCTTGCGGTGGCCGACCTGCCCGACCCGCCCGCGATGACGCCGGTGCGCCGGCTGCACTTGGCCGCCGAAACCGGGGCGCAGACCGGCCCGCACGCCCCGCTGGGGCTGATCCTGACACCGGGGGACGGCGGCGCGCCGGGGATCGAAACCCGCTGGCGCATGGCGCCCGCCCACCAGGGCCGGGACCGAGCCTGGCATCTCAGCCGCCTGCGCGCGCGCACCGCCCCGCCCGCCGACTGGCGGCTGACCGGGCGGCCAGGCCAGTGGTGCATGACGCAAACGTGACCTCGCCCCGCGCCAAAGCCGCTATGTTTCCCGCCATGCCGCGCCTTTTCCCGCTTCTCGCCCTGTGCGCGCTAGGCGGGCCACTCGCCCCGCAGGTTCACCTGTCGCCGTGCGCCTCGGCCTCTGCCGCGGCCGCCGCCTCGGCCTCTTCCTCGACCTGGTCGGCATACCATTCCTGCGCCGCTTCCACCGCGACCGGCGACGAGGTCGGCAACACGCCCACGTAGCTCGCGGTCTCGTCCACCGGCACGGCCGGGCGCCGCGTCATCCGCCAGCCCGCGTAAAGCGTAATCGCCGCGAAGACCACGACCAGGAACAGCCAGAACCCGCGCGGCCCGGCGATCTCCATCATCTGGCCGGTGGCCATCGGCCCCACGATCGCGCCCACCCCGTAAGCAAAGACCAGCCCGCCCGAGGCCGCGGCCATGTCGTCCACCTCCAGGAAATCGTTGATGTAGGCGATGAACAGCGCGTAAAGCGGGTTGGCCACGCCGCCCATGACGAAGGCCAGCGCCAGCAGGATCTCGAACCGCGCGCCCGCGAACACCCCGACCGTCGTCGCCACCGCGCCGATCCCCGCCAGCCCCAGGATCAGCAGCCGCCGGTCCATCCGGTCCGACAGCCAGCCCACCGGGAACTGGCAGACCATCGACCCCGCAAAGATCGCCGCCACGAAGCCGGTGATCTGCGGCACGCTCAGCCCCGCCGCCGCGCCATAGACCGAGGCCATGCCGAACTGCGCCGCGAAGGCCCCGCCCAGAAGCAGCGTGCCGACACTGGCCAGGGGCGAGTTGACGTAAAGCTCACGCAGGCTCATCGGCTTGGTCGATTCGAAGGCCGGCGTCGGCGTGATCGACAGCAGGATCGGCGCAAAGCTCAGCGACACCAGGATCGACGGGATCACGAACAGGAAATACCCGCTCGCCTCGCCCAGGTTCATCATGCCCTGCGCCGCGATCATCCCCGCCATCTGCGCCACCATGTAAACCGACAGGACCTGCCCCCGCGTCTGGTTGTCCGCCTGGTTGTTCAGCCAGCTTTCCGCCGTGACGTAAACACCCGACAGGCAGAACCCCAGGACCACCCGGATCGCCGTCCAGCTGAACGGATCGGTCAGGATCGGAAAGGCGATCAGCCCCGCCGAGATGAACGAGGCCAGCGCCGCGAAGACCCGCACATGCCCCACCCGCCGGATCAGGTCCGGCGCGACCCGGCTGCCCACCAGGAAGCCCAGGAAATAGCCCGAGGTGATGACCGACAGCTCCAGCGTGCCGAACCCCTCCATCGCGCCACGCACCCCCATCAGCGTGGCCTGCATCCCGTTGCCGATCATGATCAGCGTCATGCCCAGTAGCAGGGCCCAGACCGAAGCGATCACCTGTATCATGGCGCAGACCCTCCTGCTGACGCGCGGCGCGCGCGTGTCGATGTGCGATTTGGCGTGTGCGATGCGTCCGTGCGATGGTGCGTCCCCGGCTACCAGCGCCGCGAAGCCCCCGTCAAACCCGATTGCGACGCGCGCGGCCCGATTTTTGCCGCGCCCGGGCCGCGCGCCCTCTGGCCCTCCGCGCCCTTGCACAGTAAACGGGGGCGAACCGCAGCACCCCAAGCAGCAGGAATGACACGATGGCACGGCACCTGATCACCTCGGCAATCCCCTACATCAACGGGGTCAAGCACCTGGGGAACCTGGTGGGCTCGCAGCTTCCCGCCGACCTCTACGCCCGCTACCAGCGCGGCCGCGGCCACGAGGTGATGTTCCTCTGCGCCACCGACGAACACGGCACCCCCGCCGAACTCGCCGCCGCCAAGACAGGCGAGCCGGTGGCCGAGTACTGCGCCCGCATGCACAAGGTGCAGGCCGACCTGGCCCGCGGCTTCCGCCTCAGCTTCGATCATTTCGGCCGCTCCTCCAGCCCGCAGAACCACCGCCTGACCCAGCATTTCGCAGGCAAGCTGCATGAGGCCGGCCTGATCGAGGAAGTGACCGAGAAACAGGTCTATTCCAACGCCGACGGCCGCTTCCTGCCTGACCGCTACATCGAGGGCACCTGCCCCAACTGCGGCTACGACAAGGCCCGCGGCGACCAGTGCGAGAACTGCACCAAGCAGCTCGACCCGACCGACCTGATCGACCCCCGCAGCGCGATTTCCGGCTCCACCGATCTCGAGGTGCGCGAAACCAAGCATCTCTACCTGCGCCAGTCGCAGATGCGCGACCGCCTGAATGCATGGATCGACTCGAAGACCGACTGGCCGATCCTGACCACCTCGATCGCCCGCAAATGGCTCAACGACGGCGACGGGCTGCGCGATCGCGGCATCACCCGCGATCTCGAATGGGGCATCCCCGTCAAGCGCGGCGACGAGGACTGGCCCGGCATGGAGGGCAAGGTCTTCTACGTCTGGTTCGACGCACCAATCGAATACATCGCCTGCGCCGCCGAATGGGCCGAAACCCACAGCCTCGACAATGCCGCCTGGGAACGCTGGTGGCGCACCGGCAAAGGCGCCGAGGACGTGCGCTACACGCAGTTCATGGGCAAGGACAACGTGCCCTTCCACACGCTCAGTTTCCCCGCCACGATCCTCGGCTCGGGCGAGGACTGGAAGCTGGTCGATTACATCAAGTCCTTCAACTACCTCAACTACGACGGCGGGCAGTTCTCCACCAGCCAGGGCCGCGGCGTCTTCATGGACCAGGCCCTTGACATCCTGCCACCCGATTACTGGCGCTGGTGGCTGCTCAGCCACGCCCCCGAAAGCTCGGATGCCGAATTCACCTGGGAGAACTTCCAGCAATCGGTGAACAAGGATCTCGCGGACGTGCTGGGCAAC
>JAASSQ010000334.1 GCA_021767845.1 Roseovarius sp.
CGTGGTCGCGGATGCGGTGCACCCAGCCGGACCGGCGGACGGTTTCGCCCACGTTGGATTTGTCGAGTTCGGCGCAGGTATGGCTGCGATATGCGTGCATGGCGTCCTCTCTGGCCCCGGAAGGCTGCGTGGCTTGGTTCGCGCCGATACACATTGGCAGCGGCTCAAAGTCAAGAGGCGGGCGGTCGCGCAGGCGGGGCTGATTCCTCAAAATCATTTACAGGCAAGCCTTTGTGGGCAAAAATAGGTTGTATCGAGCACAACCCCGGGGTGACCCGGACAGACGTCGGCAGGTTTCGCATCACCGAACGCAAGCGCCCCGGGCGGGCGCCAATGGATGGGGATGAGACATGTGGACGAAGGCACTGGATGCGCTGCTGACGCATTTGTTCCGCAGCGGCGATCTGAAAATCACCTTTCCCGATGGCAGCACCGGGCACTATGGCGACGGGCGCGGACAGCCCGTGGCGGTCACGCTGCACGACCCCGCGCTGCCGCGCCGGATCGTGTTGTCGCCCGACATGGCGGTGGGCGAAGCCTACATGGACGGGCGGCTGACGATCGAGGAGGACGATCTTTACGGCTTTCTCGGGCTGGCGATCCGCAATATCGCGGCGAACGGGCAGCCGTGGTTCCGCAAGCCGCTGGTTCTGGGCCGGCATCTGCTGCGCTCTATCGACCAGTTCAACCCGCTGACCCGCGCGCGGGAAAACGTGGCGCATCACTATGACCTGTCGGGCGAGCTTTACGACCTGTTCCTCGATGCCGACCGGCAATATTCCTGCGCCTATTTCGCCCGGCCCGACATGACGCTGGACGAGGCGCAGGAGGCCAAGAAACACCATATCGCCGGCAAGCTGCTGATCGAACCGGGAATGCGGGTTCTGGATATCGGCTGCGGCTGGGGCGGCATGGGCCTGACGCTGGCGCGCGATTACGGCGCCGAGGTCCTGGGCGTGACCCTGTCGCGCGAACAGCACGCGATGGCCCAGGCCCGCGCCGAGGCTGCGGGGCTGGCCGACAAGGCGAAATTCGAGCTGATGGATTACCGCAATGTCGAAGGGCAGTTCGACCGGATCGTGTCGGTCGGCATGTTCGAGCATGTTGGCGTGCCGCATTACGACGAGTATTTCCGCACGGTCATGCAGCGGCTGACACCCGAGGGCATCGCGCTGATCCACACGATCGGCCGGGCCGAGCCGCCGGGGACCACGAGCCCGTGGATCGCCAAGTACATCTTTCCCGGCGGCTATGTCCCGGCGATGTCCGAGGCAGTGAAATCCATCGAGAAACAGCACCTGTTCACGACCGATATCGAGGTCTGGCGCCTGCATTACGCCGAGACGCTGCGGCACTGGCACGACCGTTTCATGGCCAATATCGACAAGGCCCGCGCGCTTTATGACGAGCGGTTCTGCCGGATGTGGCGCTATTACCTGATCGCCTGCGAGCTGACCTTCCGCCTGAACCGGCAGGTGGTGTTCCAGTTCCAGTTGTCACCCCGGCAGGACGCGGTGCCGCTGACGCGCGACTATCTGTATCGCGACGATGCCGAGGGCCTGCGGCACGCCGCCGAATAGGCGGTCAGGACGACAGGCGCAGACGGATCAGGCCGCGCAGGGCGTTGCCGACAAAGGCCTGTGGCGCCGCGCGCAGATCGGGCAGGGTCAACACCGCCTCGCGCGCCTGCCCATCGTCCAGCAGGTCTTCGCGCAGGATGCCCGGCAAGACCCCGCAGGATAGCGGCGGGGTCAGGAGCGTGTCGCCCGACTGCACGAAAAGATTGGTGATGGTGCCCTCGCAGAGCGCATCGCGGTCATTGAGGAACAGCCATTCGTCCACGCCCTCGGGCAATTGCGCGCGGGCCGCGTCGTAAAGCGCGCGCTCGGTCGTCTTGACGCCAAGCCACGGATCGCCCGGCGTCAGGCGGGTCTGGGCGATCGCGACCGTCCAGACGGTGTCGGGGGGCTGGGAGGTGAAGGGATGCGCCTCGGCATGGGTGCCTCCGTGGCGATCCACCGTCAGCCGCACGCGCAGCGGGCCGGTGCCGGTGATCCGGTCAAGCGCCGCGTCCACGCCGCGCGGCGCGATGCCGAAGCGCGCAGCGCTGCGGGCCAGCCGCGCCATGTGCCGGGCGCGGCGGGCAATGCCCGCGCGCGGTGTCCAGAGCATGGTTTCGATCAGGCGAAAGCCGGGATCATCCGGCGCGCGAAGCGGGCTTTCCATAGCGCCTCCTCGTATTCGGATGCCGCCGTGCTGTCATAGACGACGCCGCCACCCACGTTCAGCGTGGCCGCGCCATCCTCGACCAGAAGGGTGCGGATCGCCACGTTGAAATCCGCCCGCCCGTCGGGCGCGGCCCAGCCGATCGTGCCGCAATAGATTTCGCGCGGGGCGGGTTCGAGTCCGGCAAGGATTTCCATCGCCCGCAGTTTCGGCGCCCCGGTGATCGAGCCGCAGGGAAAGAGCGCGCGCAGGATGTCCGACAGGCCCCGGCCCGGCGCCATCTGCCCGGTGACAAGCGAAATCATCTGATGGACGGTTTCGTAGCTTTCGACCTTGAACAGCTCGGGCACCCGCACGCTGCCGGGGGTGCAGATGCGGCTGATGTCGTTGCGCAGAAGATCGACGATCATCAGGTTCTCGGCGCGGTTCTTTTCATCCGTCGCAAGGAAGTCGCGGCGGCGCGCGTCCTCGTCCGGGTCATCGCTGCGGGGCTGGGTGCCTTTCATCGGGCGGGTGGCGATGCGGCCCTCGGCATCGGTGCGAAAGAACAGCTCGGGCGAGCGCGACAGGATTGCGGGCAGGCCCTCGGCCTCGATCAGCGCGCCGAAGCGCACCGGCTGGATCGCGCTGAGCGCGGCATAGAGCGCCTGCGGCGTGCCCGAGGCGCTCAGGCGGATCGGGA
>JAASSQ010000335.1 GCA_021767845.1 Roseovarius sp.
CCGAGGGCCTGTCCGCTCTTGCGCGCGCCCTCGGCCTCGCCGGCTGATCGGTTTCTTCTTGGCCGAAATACCCCGGGGAGCGCGAGGGGCTGGCCCCTCGCAGGGCGGCGCGGGCCGCTGGCTCAACCCTCGGCCGGGGCGCCCGAACGCGCGCGGTGCGGGCCGAACAGCGCCGCAAGCCCCAGGATCACGCCCGACACGGTGGCGATCATGCCCGCGGCGCTGACCGCGTGCTGCCCGCCCAGCCAGAGCGGGCCATAGCCCGCCAGCACATAGCCCAGCACCGCCGACAGCGTCGCAAAGCCCACCGACCACAGGACCTGCGCCTCCAGCCGGTCGGTCATCAGCCGCGCGGCGGCGGGCGGGCAGATGAACATGGCGATCACGATGATCGAGCCCACCGCGTCGAAGGCCGCCACGGCGGCGATCGCGGCGACGATCACCAGCGCAAGGCCCAGCGCGCGGACCGGCAGGCCGAGCGTGCGGGCGAAGCCCTCGTCGAAGGTGGACAGTTTCAGCGGCCGCCACAGGATCGCGGTGAAGGCGATGACGCACAGCAGCGTGATCGCGATGCGCGGCAGTTCGGGCGGCAGACCGGCCAGCGCCGCCGGATCGGTGAGAGAGGACCAGCCCGTCGCATCCAGCCAGATCAGGCTTTCCAGATTGCCGTAAAGCGCGTGCTGCACGTCAAGATGCACGTCGGACGTGTCGCTTTGTTCCAGCAGCAGGACGCCGCCCGCGAACATCGTGGTAAAGACCACGCCCATCGCCGCGCCGGGCTCGATCCGGCCAAGGCGGCGGATCAGCTCGATCAGCAGCACCGAGACCAGCGCCGCCGCGCCCGCGCCCAGCATCATCGGCCAGGCGGCCACCACGCCGGTCAGCAGGAAGGCCACGACGATCCCCGGCAGGACCACATGGCTGATCGCGTCGCCGATCAGCGCCTGGCGGCGCAGCAACAGGAAATTGCCGGGCAACGCGCAGGCGATGGCGGCGAAGGTGCCGATCAGGATCGGCGGCAGCGACAGGGAAACGAACTCGGCGCCCATGCTCATGCCGCCCCCTCGGGTCCGAGGCCGCGATCCAGTTCGGTGATCTGGTCCGGGGTCAGCACCCGGTCGAGCGGCGTCAGCCCGTCATAGCGGGCGGCGGCAGCCTCGTGCCGGGGATCGCCGCGCAGCATTTCCCAGCGGCGCTCGTCCAGCGCGGCGCGACCGGCCTGCGCGCGGCCCTTTTCGGTGGCCACCCCGTCGGCCCGGACATATCCCGCGCGCCGCATCAGCCGCAGGGTCAGGCGTTCATAGATCGGCTGGCCCTGCGCCAGCGCCAGAAGCCCCTGCCGCAGGTGCACGCGGGTCTGGAAACGGCGGTGGCGCAGCAGCGCGGCCAGCACCCCGCGCCCCGGCGCGGCCAGCAGCGACAGGGCGAAAAGCGCGAAGGCGACCAGCACGATGATCGGCCCGGTGGGCAGCGCCGGGGCGGTGGCCGAGATCGCCGCGCCGGCATAGCCCGACACGCCGCCCATCAGCCCGGCCAGCATCACCACGTGGCCGACCCGGTCCGACCAGAACCGCGCCGCGACCGGCGGGATGATGAGCAGCGCCACGATCAGGATCAGCCCCACCACCTTGAGGCCAACCACCGTCACGGCCATCGCCAGCCCCATCATGGCCAGTTCGATCCGGCGGGTATCCAGCCCCCGCGCGGTGGCGTAATCGGGATCGAAGGCGACCAGCGTCATCGGCCGGCGCAGCACGATCACCAGCGCCAGCACCAGCGCGCCCCCCGCCGCGATCACCAGCGCGTCGGCGCGCAGCATCCCGGCGGTCGAGCCCAGCAGGAAGGTTTCCAGCCCCGCCTGCCGCCCGGCGGTCATCGTCTGGATCACCGTCAGCAGCACGACGCCCGCGCCGAAGAACACCGACAGGACCGCGCCGATCGCGGCGTCCTCGGTCAGGCGGGTGCGGCGGGTCAGCCAACTGACGCAGAGCAGGCCGGCCCCGGCCGAGACCGCCGAGCCCAGAAGCAGCCCCGGCAGGCTGCGTCCGTCGCCGCCCAGCGCGACCATCGCGATGAAGGCCAGCCCCACGCCCGGCAGGGTCGCATGGCTGACCGCGTCGCTGACCAGCGCGCGCTTGCCGAGAAACAGGAACGTGCCCGTGGCCCCGGCGGCGACACCCAGAAGCGCCGCGCCGATCGCGACCAGCGTGGCGTTGTAGCCCAGTTGCAGGGTCAGCGCCTCGATCAGCATTGCGGCCCCCTTGGCCCGGCGGCGCGCTGGCGAGGGGCCAGCCCCTCGCGCTCCCCGGGATATTTGGGAACAGAAGAAGGAGGGTGGGTCATCCCGTCGCTCCGACAGGCGATGTGGCCAGACGGCCGCCATAGGCGCGGTGCAGGGCGGTTTCGGTGAAGGCCTCGGCCACCGGGCCTTCGGCGACGGCGGTGGTGTTGATGAGGAACACCCGGTCGAAATAATCGGCCACGGTGGTCAGGTCGTGATGCACGGCCACGACCGTGCCGCCCTGATCGCGGATCTCTTTCAGCACCGCGATGATCGCCTTTTCGGTGGCGGCATCGACGCCGGCGAAGGGTTCGTCGAGCAGGTAGAGATCGGCGCCCTGCGCCAGCGCGCGGGCCAGGAAGACGCGCTGTTGCTGACCGCCCGACAACTGGCCGATCTGGCGGTCGGCGAAGCCTTCCATCCCGACGCGGGACAGGCAGGACATGGCGGTTTCCAGATGCCGGGTGCGCACCCGACCCAGCAGGCCAAGGTCGCGGCTGAGGCCCATCAGCACCACGTCGATCACGCGGGTCGGGAAATCCCAGTCCACGCTGGCGCGTTGCGGCACGTAGGCGATGCGGTGGCGTTGCCGCGCCAGCGGTTTGCCCCAGCAGGTCACCTGCCC
>JAASSQ010000336.1 GCA_021767845.1 Roseovarius sp.
AGGAAATCCTGAATCCGGGCCTCGGAAGCGCCGGGGACATGCTCCAGCCAATACTTGATGACGGCGGGCACGACGCCCGCCGCGCCGTTGGTGGGCGCGGTCACGACCTGTCCGCCGGCGGCGTTTTCCTCGTTCACCGCCATCGCGTAGAGGCTGATCCAGTCGTTGATCTTGTGCGGCGCGTTCAGGTTGGTGCCGCGTTCCTCCAGCAGCGCATCGCGGATGCCCTTGGCGCGGCGGCGCACCATCAGGCCGCCGGGCAGTTCGCCGTCGGTGGCCATGCCGCGTTCGATGCAATCGTCCATCACCTGCCAGATCCGCGCCACGCCCGAGCGCAGGTTCTCCGGTCCGCCGCGCGATATCTCGTTGGCCTTCTTCATCTGCGCGATGGACTTGCCCGAGCGTTCGGCCATTTCCAGCATCTCGGCGGCGGATTTGAAGGGATAGGGCACCGGGTCGCCCTCGTCGGTGTCGCGGCCCTGCGCCAGTTCCGATTCGGTCATCACGAAGCCGCCGCCAATGGAATAATAGGTTTCCTGCAGGATCACGTCGCCCTGCGCGTCGGTGGCCATCAGGATCATGCCGTTGGCGTGGCCCGGAAGATTCGGGCCGAAATCAAAGACCAGATCGTCCTTGGGGTGAAAGCGCAATTCCGGCAGGCCCGGCGGGCGCAAGGTGTGGGTCTCGCGGATCTGCTCCAGCGTCTCTTCGGCCTTCTCGGCGTCGTAATCGTCGGGCCGGAACCCGGCAAGGCCGAGGATCGTGGCGCGGTCCGTGGCATGGCCCACGCCAGTGAACGCCAGCGACCCATGCAGCGACCCGCGCACGCCATGCGGCTCGAACGGGGCGGCGCGCATCTTGTCCAAGAACCGCGCCGCGGCCACCATCGGCCCCATCGTGTGCGACGAGGAGGGACCGATCCCGACCTTGAACATCTCGAAGACGGACAGAAACATGCGATCCTTCCTGCATCAACCGGCACTGCGCCACGGACCATTACTGCCGCGCCGCGCCGCGCGATCCGCGCGCAAAAGCGACCGAGTTGGCCGAATCTGCGCCACAGGGATTGAGTGTCGGGGCTGCGGCGCCGGGTTTCAACGCTTCATCTGCTCAGGTCGCGCTGCCCTCGGGCGGATCGGCGGGCGCGGGGTCGGTGAAAGGTGCCGGTCCCAGCCCCTCGGCGGCGCTGGCGGCCTGCGTCGCCGGCCGCCGTTCCAGCGCCCCGGCCAGCGCCTGCAGACGTGGCCAGCCGTGCAGGTCGAACCATTCCGTCTCGCCCTCGGGATAGAGCGCCATCCAGCGCAGAAGCGGGCCGAGATAGAGCCCGATCACCGTTGGCATGTCACCGCGAAACAGGTCCGCGTCATCGCCCGCCGCCATGTCGAGCTTGTCCAGATGCCCGGCGATTTCGCCCTGCATATGGCTGCGCAGCACGGGCTGCGCCTTGGGATCAGCGCCCACATAGGCGCCGGGATAGAAGCTCATGCGCAGGGCCGGATGCAGCGTGTTCGACACGAAAAACAGCCATTTCAGCACCGCCGCGCGGCGCGGATCGTCGGGGGGGCGGGGCCAGTGCGCCATGCCGGTCGGCCAGCCACAAAAGGATCGCGCCGGTCTCGAATATGGGACCGTCGGGGGTTTCCAGAACCGGGATCAACCCGGCCGGATTGAGCGCAAGATACTCCGGCGATTTCTGTGCCCGCGCGCCCCGGTCCACCAGCACCGTCTCATAAGGCGCCCCCAGCTCTTCCAGCGCGAGCCGGATGATGAGCGAGGCGTTATCGGGGGCGTAGTACAGGCGATAAGGCGTGGTCATGGCCGCAGCTTAACGGCCCGCTCGCGGCACGCCAGCCCGAAACCGACAGGCGCGCGCCGTCACGGGACGTTTGCGCAGGACATGGCGCCGATCGTACCTTTGCCCCTCGCACCCGGCGCGCAACTTGCCTATAAGCGCGGGCGGAACCTGTTGGGAGTCGCTGCCATGACCGGAGAACTGTCACCGATCGACAAGGCCAAGTTCGTCGCCGCCAAGCGATCCGTGGATTACGTCGAGGATGGAATGCGCGTCGGGCTGGGCACCGGCTCGACCGCCGCGTGGATGGTCCGCTGCCTGGGCGAGCTGGTGCGCGAGGACGGGCTGAAGATCAAGGGCGTGCCGACATCGACCCGCACCGCCGAACTGGCGCGCGAGGTGGGGATCGAGGTCATCAGCTTGGACGAGGCGCGCTGGCTGGACCTGACCATCGACGGGGCCGACGAGTTCGACGGCAACCTGAACCTCATCAAGGGCGGCGGCGGTGCGCTGCTTCAGGAAAAGATCGTCGCCACCGCCAGCGACCAGATGATCGTGATCGCCGATGTCGGCAAGCAGGTCGAAACGCTTGGCGCCTTTCCCCTGCCGGTCGAGGTGATCCCCTTTGGCTGGGAAACCACCAAGTCGCTGGCCGAGGAGATGCTGATCTCGATGGACGTGCTGGGCCGCGAGGCGACGCTCAGGATGAACGGCGACCGCCCCTATGTCACCGACGAGGGCAATTACATCCTCGACCTGCACTTGGGGCGCATCGGCAAGGCCAACCAGTTGGCGATGGTGCTGAACCAGATCCCCGGCGTGGTGGAAAACGGTCTGTTCATCGACATCTGCGACGTGGTGATCCTGGGGTATGGCGACGGCCGGGTGGAGACCCGCGACATCAACGAGGGCAAGGTCGAGGAAGACCGCCTGGATTTCCTGGAATCCGACAACCTGTTCACCGACCTTCAGGATTGATCGCGCACGAACGAACAAGGACAAGGGCACGGGCATGAGCGAATTCGACTACGACCTTTTCGTGATCGGCGGCGGCTCGGGCGGGGTGCGCGCGGCGCGCGTCGCCGCGCAGGG